>CALHBW010000023.1 GCA_937930625.1 uncultured Saprospiraceae bacterium
TCAATAAAACGCTTTTTTCACGCAGCGTTCGCAGAGAACGCAGAGTGCTGATAATAAATTCTCTGCGACCTCTGCGTTCTCCGCGTGAGACACTATTTGCAAAAGATGTCAAAGAACCGAATACTCTTCCCAAGCAACAAGTCTCCATCCAAATGCAATAAATGCACTCGAATGGAGACTTATTAAGTTTTCAGGAATGTTTAGAATTGTAGTTGTAGTTAAATTATCACTTAGGCACCCTTGACGAGATACCATTATTACCAAACCAATAAGCTTTATCCGCCCCGTTGACATCGCCGTTGAGATTATAATCAGCGGCTTTGTATTGGTCAAATTCTCCGTTATTGTCAAACCATATAACTTTGTCGCTGCCGGTGATGTCGAAACTCGGTATATCTGTCTGGTCGCCGTCACCTGCGTACATTGCCCATGTACCATCTGTAAGTTGCTTTTGTCCAAAACTGGTCGGATCACGATAGCTATCTGACGCCGAGAAATCGTAGATCAATGTACCACCAACAATCGGGATAGCGTCAGGAGACATAATTCCCATATGATTACGATGCTCAATAACAATATATACCGAATCAGCAACACCAATGTCCAAAGCGCAACGCGCCGGAAAATCTATACGACCATCTTGCCGGAGCAATGCAGCAGTCCTGCTTGCTTCAGAGGATTTTTCCGTACCCGTCCGAAATGATACCAGTAACCAGTCAACCACATCGTTAGAGTAATCGCTATCCGTCCAATCGATGCCTTCTGTGCCAGAATAATTCCAGGGGGCTGCACTATATGGTTGCCCGGCAGGTGTGGGCGTAACGATATTGCTAACCGGAGTTTGTCCGGGCAATAAGCCACGTCCGTTCAAGCCATTGAGCATCTGCCCTGTGGTAGCGTCATATACACCTTCCATAGTTGCACTCAATTGTAAGTTGACACAATCCTGTTTTTGCACCAAAAATAAGCCTTCGCCAACATTACTAATCGCAATAACACCGCTTTCAAAGTAGGGATAATTGCTCCATGTACCGCTAAAATTGGCACTGTTGCTGGCAGGATAAGTGTCAAAATAGGCAACTTCTTCAAGGTTGCCATTCGCGACATCGGTTACATCAATAATACGTAGTCCTGCGCGGTAATTGGATTGGTAAGCATAATCGCCATTGATATAGAGATTGTGGTCGATGGCTGCTTCGGCAGATTCAAAATAGCCCATGTAAATGGGATTATCCAAATCGCGTACATCCCAAAGGTGGGTACGGGTGTTGTGACCATTTTGGGATTCGTCGAGTTCATCGTTCATTAAAAAATATTGGTGATCGGGTGTAAGCCACCCCTGATGGGTGTAGCGTCTGCCTGTATATTGGCTGGAAGCTATCAAGGTCATATCATTCTTGTCGGTAACATCTACGACAACAAGACCAAGTGAGCCGTTGGAATTGAAACAGATTTCTGTACCTGCATAATCCGCGTCCGGTCCGATATAATTGACACATTGAGCATCATGTGTATATCCTGAAGTACTGTAACATCCCACATAACGCGGCAACATAGGGTCACGAATATCCACCACAACCAAGCCACCACCACATAAGTCTGACCCCACCAAATAAGCAAATTCGGAGTCTTCATTGATGACGATATTGTGTGTACCACCTACTAAACCACCAATACCCGTATCTTCAAAATGGGTGGTTTCGGAGAATGTCATAGGTGGAGTATTCGCAGCATCCAATTGAGTAAGGTCAAAAATCTGCATCCCATGGCTGTTGGCTTCGCTAACAATGAAAGCATGGTCTTTGTGTACTTTAATGTCACGCCATGTCGAGCTGCCACTATGGGAGGGCAGATTGCCTACATAAACAGGATTGAGCGGGTCGCTGATGTCTATGAATGCCGTCCCGTTGGTGCGTCCCATTAAGACGTATTCTTTGCCGGAGGCAGGGCTTGTCCAGCCCCAGATGTCGTTGCCATTACCGCCGCCCATGTCTGCCATAGGTACGTGTGAGAGGAGGTTGATGCCGTTGCAGGGGTAGGCACCTGCCATGCCGTTGATGCAGTCCGTTTGTGCATAAATGATTCCTTGTAATGTTAGCAACATCACAAGGCATACCGCTTTCTTCATAATATAAAATTTCTTCATTCGAGTGTTTGATTGATTGATAATTTCTATCGTTTGATAAGCATCTGTCTAATTGGAACATCATTATACCTCCCAAATGTTGTAAATTGATGGGATTAATCGGAAGAATTTATGTTAAAATAAGCTATTTAGGACAGGGTAGTTTTGGGGATTTTGGTTTTGGGTGTCACGGAAATGGGCTTTTACTTGGTTAATTCATTGAACTTTTCTGTTAGCCAGATGCGCTCTATGGTGGGGAAGTTTTGAATGCTTTCTTTCAGATTTTGCAAGGGATTTGAGTCTATGGATTTGCCGTTTATTTTCTTTTGCTGAAAATTGTGTAAACGGCGGGTGAGGGTGGCGAAGTTGAGGTAGATTTTTTTGAAATCCTTACCGAGTTGTTTGTGGTGGCGGATGTAGTCGCGGAATCGCTCGCGCTTGTGGGTGAAGGTTCTGTCTTGGCAATTGTAGGTAGTTTTTATAGCAGCGATTTCAAATATGATGCGGTAATAAGGATCCGGCTCGCGCATGACGGTTAGTTTTCTCTCCATGCGATTCAGTGCTTCGATGTCTCTGCATTCCGTGTTAATAATATCATCATAAAGTTCAAAAAATTTGCTGCTTTCGCCTTTAGCTATATTGCATTTATGATAATATTGTTCTTTAAATAAAGCCGCCTCTTGGATAAGATTCAACTCCATAAGTAACAATCTATAATTGATGTAATGTTGAGGGGAAATTTTATTTTGATTCACCCCTACACCGGCAAAAGCAACGCCTTCATCGAAGAATCTCATATAAATTTCCTTCAATTCCTCATACCAAAAGAAATCACTTGTATAGCGGGTATTTTGCTTCACAAAATTGATGAGGCGGTCAAAAAATTGTTTCTTTTCGATATTTCCCAACGAAGCATTGAAAAGTATTTTTTTGTGAATTTCGAGTGTGTCGCGGCTATTGTATTGAGCAAATTGCCAAAAACTAAACCATGCGTGGAGTAGTGGATATTCATCCGGTGTACTTTTTTTAACAATGGATTGGAGGGCATCCATACTACCATAATCAAACTCAAAACCACTAAGCATATTGCGTTCCATCATTGATGTGGCATAATGAACTTTCATTAAGGCATAATATCTATCGATACTGTCCATCAATTCCTGCAAGGCTTTGTCCGTCTTTTTATGACGATGATGATGGAGAATATGATGTACAAATTTAATGTCTGCGATTAGTATATGATGTTCGTAATCAGATTGGGTGTTATTTTTATTGGTTGACAGGCATTTGGCTAATTCATGATTGGTCAATAATTCCACTTCGTTGCTTGCTCGCCTTTCTCTCAAACCTTCTATTAAAAATCGTCTCTGTGTCTGTCCATCTTTTTCAAATTGCGTGAAGGCGATGTAGCGTTTAACCAATTTTAATAAATCTGAAAAATCGGTCGGTTTTACACTGAATTGAGCCGGATTCAGCTCGCTGAACTTAGCACCTGTAGGTCTGGCTTTTTTGATTTTACTGAATAATGTACGCAATCTTTCTTCTTTGGGATTATTGAAAAATTTGGATTGAATGAATCTTTCCAACTTGAATAACTCGTCATTTTGGAGTAAATCCAAGTATAAAAACAGCTTATTTTTATACTTTTTTGACACTAAAATCTTATTTAAATATTTGAAAATTAGTTTTTATCAAAATGAAATAATAATAATACATTTTCTATTTAAACGAAATTTGATACATCATATTATTTGTGAATTTATGAATTTATATTGAACATTGTATCAAGAGAGAAGGGAAGATACAAATTAAGCCTGAAAATATGTCAATTTTACAGATTGAACGACCAAGTGCATTCAATTTATTTTCAAACCAAATCACCTATTTTACCATGAAAAAAATCACGCTGCTTTTCGCTTTCTTATTGATAATCTGTTGTCTTTCGGCTCAAAATCAGCCACCTGTTGCAGTCAATGATACCTTAGATTTAATTGAAGGAAATAAGCTACTCGACGAAGTCATTCTGAATGATTCTGACCCTGAAAACGATAGCATTTTTACCATCTTACTCACCGAATCCGAAGGGGGTATAGAAGTCAGCGACGGTACGTTGGAATACTTTTGTGCCAACGGTTCGTTTTGCTATCAACCAGATTCCGGCTTTGTCGGGATAGATACCTTTACTTATGTCCTGACCGATAGCCTCGGCAACATGGATACGGCTACCGTCTTTCTGAATGTGGTGGCTCAGGATAGTGTTACTTATAGTTCTGAAAGATCGGGTGGCTGTACTTCTACCATTCTACCTAATTGTAGAACTGCTTTTGATAGCCCTCGCGACCCTTGTACGATACCGCTCATCCCTTCAAAACTGAATCGTGCGCTGGAAGGGATTGTTGGTTCTCATGATTTTTCTCTATGGAAAAGTTTGTTGGCAGAAAATGACAATTGCGATTTTTTCGCGCTGTATGAGCCGCCGCAATTTGGTACGCTCTACCTTACGAATGTGGATAGCAGCAATGTTACGATAGACAATATAGAGGGCGGTTTTAACCTTGACAGCCTGTTTTATTATGACCCTAATCCACTGTTTATTGGTGTTACCAACGATTCATTTGGTTTGTTGAAATGCGGTGTATTCGAGAATGATTCCATTTATTGTGATTCGATACAGATTCAAATGAGCATTATCTATGAAGAACC
>CALHBW010000024.1 GCA_937930625.1 uncultured Saprospiraceae bacterium
TTCCACCCCCCAGCCCCCTCCAAAGGGGGAGATGTTTCGCGTTCTAATTTAAATTTAAATAACACATTTATTTAATAATAAGCTAAATATAAATTATAAAAAAATAATTATCCAATAGGATATTTTTCTCGGAATAGACTCAAAATTCATTCAAAATTCTCTATTCTAAAAAAACGTCTTTAAAATCAAAGGTCTTTTGGTGGGCTGTTCATCGGTAAATGTATAGGCAGTATCGAGTAGTTGATTTGCCTGTTCAAAGTGGTATTTATCATTGGAATGAAGAACAGCCAAAGGCTCATCTTGCTTTACATAATCACCGATTTTTTTCTTTAGTACAATACCTGCACCGAGTTCGATAATACTTTTTTTCGTTTCGCGTCCTGCACCGAGTTTCATGGAAGCCAAGCCGACTTTTAGGGCATCCAATTCGGAAATATAACCCGTTTTTTTGCTTGCGTAAGTATGCGTGTATGCCGACGAGGGTAGCCTGTCCATGTCATCAATGCAGCGCAAATCTCCGCCTTGCGAAAGTACAAATTCTTTGAATTTTTCGAGTGCTGCGCCGGAATCAATTAATTTTTTGAGTATCGTAGTGGCTTCTTTTTCATCTTTTGCGACCTTGCCCAATACGAGCATGTGACTGCCCAATGCCAAACAAAGGTCGGTCAAATCTTTTGGTCCATTGCCTTGCAGGGTGTCAATGGCTTCTTTGACTTCAAGGGCATTGCCGACGGCAAAACCAAGTGGTTCGTGCATGGCAGTGGCTAAAGCGATGACTTCCCGACCCATGTTTTTGCCGATGCCAATGAGGAGTTGTGCGAGTTGTTGGGCATCGCTGATGGTTTTCATATACGCGCCTTCGCCTACTTTGATGTCGATGACAATGCCTTCTGCACCACAAGCCAATTTTTTACTCATAATACTGGAAGCTATCAAGGCAAAATTATTGACCGTTGCGGTTACGTCGCGCAAGGCATACATTTTTTTATCGGCAGGAACTAAGTTAGCATTTTGACCGCAAATAGCCAATCCGTATTGTTTGATTTTTTTAATAAAATCCTCTTTCGACATATCGACAGATAAGCCCGGTATGGCTTCCAATTTATCCAATGTACCACCGGTATGTCCCAAACCACGCCCCGACATTTTGGCAACAGGCACACCCGCCGCTGCGACCAATGGCGCGAGTATAATCGTCGTCTTATCACCTACGCCTCCGGTGCTGTGTTTATCTACTTTGACTCCCGTAATGTCGGACAAGTCAATGACCTCGCCGGATAGCATCATTTCATTCGTCAGGATAGCCGTTTCTTCGATAGTCATTCCTCTAAAATAGACCGCCATCATAAAGGCAGACATTTGATAGTCGGGTATCGTACCTTCAGCAAATCCCTTGACTATCTGACTGATTTCAGCTTTGGTCAATTCTTCGCCCTCTCTTTTTCGCTTAATTAATTCTACCATTGTTTAGTGAATGAGTTGATTGGTAAATCAGTGAATCAGACTCGTATAAAAAGTTATTTTTAGTGCGATATTATTTTTTTATAATTTAAATGTAATTTTATTCAATGTCATTAAGTTAAGGTTTGTTTGAAGATATTTTAATAAAAATAAAATACGTAATGAGTCTTATTCATATTGATTTTGTAGTCGCATAGCGATGGTACTATTTGTAAAACGACTAAGCCTCCTACCTCTTTAGCCGCATAGCGGCGACACTCTTAAAAACTGCCAAATTGAAGGTGTCAATGGTGTCGGCGCGATGCGCCTTTCGAGATTGGGGGAACATTCGTGTTACAAATAGTGCCGTCGCTATGCGACTACAAAATTAGGGTAGTTACAATTTTTTTTTATAAAATATAGTTTAAAATTTCTTAACTTAATGATATTCTAATATCAACCCTCCAAAATTTCTGATAAATAACTTTCACCTTGTGTATTCGATTCCACGCCCAAAGCCTCTACAATCGTAGCACCTATATCAGCGAATGATTGTCTTATGCCAATGTGTTGTCCGGCAATCAGATTTTTTCCATAATTGAGAATGGGAATATATTCACGCGTGTGGTCACTGCCGGGAGCGGAAGGGTCGTTGCCGTGGTCAGCGGTGATAATGAGCAAATCGTCTGCTCTTAAATGTTCTAAAATTTTGGGGAGTTGTGCGTCAAATTCCATGAGGCATTTTGCATAGCCTTCAATGTTGCGACGATGTCCGTAGAGCATATCAAAGTCCACCAAATTGGTAAAAATAAACGCTGCCGATGATGTTTTAATGGCTTCTATCGTAGCTTGGATACCTTCCATATTATTAGCCGTCTTGACATATTTGCTAATGCCTTTACCGGAAAAAATATCAACAATTTTGCCAATGCTATATACTTCTTTTTCGGCTTTTATAATGTCGTCTAAAATGGTGGTTGGAGGAAGTACGGAAAAGTCTTTACGTCGGCTGGTACGTGAAAAGTTGCCGGATTTGCCCTCGAAGGGACGCGCAATGACACGACTGACTTTGTATTCATCGACCAATAAATCGCGAGCAATTTTACAGATATTATATTGTTTATCAATGGGATACACAGATTCGTGCATAGCAATTTGAAAAACACTATCTGCGGAGGTATAGACGATAGGTTTTTTGGTAGCAAGATGTTCGTCACCGAGTTCGTTGATAATCGTAGTGCCGGAAGCAGTTTTATTTCCAAGCGTTTTTGTACCAATCGCTTCCTCAAATCGCTGCATGAGGGCTTCGGGAAAACCATTAGGAAAAGTCGGAAAAGGTTTGTCGAGTATGACTCCGCAAATTTCCCAATGTCCTGTTGTTGTGTCTTTTCCGCTTGATTGTTCAATGGCTTTACCGTAGGCAGCAAGTGGCGCGTCGGTTTTGGCTAATTGATTGGATGGGTCAATATTACCGAGTCCCAAAGCGGCGAGATTCGGAAGGTGTAAGTCAGCGTAGTGCTTGGCAATATTGCCGAGTGTATTGCTGCCGACATCATTATATAGGTGAGCATCGGGCAGTTCGCCGATGCCTACACTATCTAATACGATTAGAATGACCCGATTAATTTTCATATAATACGTACACGCTTCACTGAGGGATGATGACAAAAAAAGAGAATAATTTTTTTCAAAAGTTTATGAAGGTATAACAAATCTTAAAATTATCCAAACATGCTTTAAATTGAAACGGTTTGTACCAATAGGCACAAACCGTTCACATTCAATTAAGATGATATTATTTTTATACATTAAAATATTTTGTAATGCATTATAGTGCTACTTATGCACCCGTGAAGAAATTCCATTATTCTCAAACCAAATCGTCTTGTCTGTTCCATTGACATCGTAACTTGGACAATCAGACTGATCGCCATCTCCTGCAAATAAGCACCACTGCCCCGAAGAAAGTTGCTTTTGTCCAATGCTAGTCGGGTCGCGATAGCTATTTGAGGCACGGAAATCATAGGTCAATGTTTTGCCAATAATCGGAATTGCATAAGGTGTCATTACACCGATATGATTGTGATGCTCTAAGACGACATACAAACTATCTGATGGTACGTCACCTATGTGAAGAAATAAGAATAAATTAATTTGACGTTAGTAATTAGTTGATTGGTTATTAGTTAGTTATGCTATATCTGTACTGCAAAAGCCCCTACTTTTATGAAGAGAGTATTTTGTGAATAAAAACAAATCCTAAAATAATGTTCATTAAAAATGATTGG
>CALHBW010000025.1 GCA_937930625.1 uncultured Saprospiraceae bacterium
ATTTACTGGTTTTGTACACTTTTTCTAACGAACTCTTTTGTTCGTCTGTCAACTTTTCAATGTATCTTTTTTTACGACTCATGTCGCAAAGATAAGCAAAAATAGTTAAGTGGCGATTAAATTTGTCCACCTACTTACTTATACCATCTATTTTCAGAATATTTTTTAAAAATAATTACAAATAAGACCAAATTTAATCTTTTTTCAGCGTTATAATGTTGGTAATTATACGAACTAACTAGCACAAACGAACCAATTAAGAATCACAAAATATCAACATGAAAAGAATAAAAGTAGCCTTCTTTGCCGAAAACCTCATTGATGATTTTGATGGAGCCTCTCGGACAGTCTTTCAAATTTTGAATCGTATCCCAAAAGATGAATTTGAATTCATGTACTTTACTGCCGTACCACCCCAAAACGGCAAAAAAGTCAATGGTAAAATATTCCAATTTCCCTCGGTGCCTATTCCCTCTAATGAGACTTATCGAATGGGCATACCTTATTTCTCTAAAAGGGCGATGTGGATAGCTTTGGATGAGTTTCAACCCGATGTGATCCACTTTACAAGTCCTTCTTCCTGTGCGTCTTATGCCAAAAAATATGGTAAAGAGAGAGACGTACCTGTTATAGCAATTTACCATACTCATTTCATTTCTTATGTGAAATATTATTTTCGGAAAATGAAGTGGTTGACGCCACTTTGTGAGGGCATCGTTTCAAAAATCACCTATAATTTATACAATGACCTCAAAAGAGTCTATGTACCCACAAAAGAAATCACAAAAGACCTCAAAAAGTTGGCTAAATTAGAGGGCAACAACCTCAAATTATGGCAACGCGGATTGGATAATGAGCTATTTAATCCCGACAAAAAAGACCTTGCGTTTATAAAAAATATTACTGGTAATGATCATCCTAATATTCTGTTTGTCAGCCGATTAGTATGGGAAAAAAATCTGGATGAATTGACGCGCCTGTATGATTTCTTTGAGAAAAAGGGAACATCTGCCAATTTTATCATTGCCGGAGACGGAATTGCTCTGAAAGAATTGCAACAAAAAATGCCGAAGGCGTACTTTTTAGGCGCACTTGGTCACGATGATTTGTCGCGCCTTTATGCCTCTACGGATGTGTTTTATTTCCCATCAGATACAGAGACTTACGGCAATGTTGTTATCGAAGCGATGGCATCAGGCTTACCTTGTGTAGTAGCGAATGGCGGAGGACCTAAAAGTTATATTCAGCACTTGGAAACGGGTGTATTATGCGCGGTAAATGATACAGAAGATTACTATAATCAAATTCTTAATTTATTGAATGATAATGAATTAAGAAGTAAAATAATTTATAAAGCTTTAGAATTTACCAAGCCCTTAAATTGGGATAATTTGGTAGATATTTACTTTGATGACCTCCGAAAAATAGTACGTAGTAAAGCTATTGTTACACTCAAAACTCCTGCTTATTTTTCTCCACAAATTCAAATAGAATGAGCGAATGAGTGAATGTTTTTAATGAGTGAATTTTGAATGAGTGAATGAGTGAATGAGTGAATGAGTGAATGTTTTTAATGAGTGAATTTTGAATGAGTGAATGAGTGAATGGTTTTAATGTGTGAATGAGCAAATACTCTTAATGCGATAATAAGTAGCTATTGTAGCATTAACACATTTCAACATTATTGCATTCACTCATTCACTCATTCACTCATTCACTCATTCACTCATTCACTCATTCACTCATTAAAAATTCGCTCATTCAACATTCACTCATTAACTTTGTCCCATGAAAATTCTGTTTATTTCACATAAATATCCACCGAGTATCGGGGGCATGGAGAAGCAGTGTTATGAGTTGATTCGAGGCGTTGAAAAAGAACATGAGGTATATAAAGTTGTCTATGATGCGGGACGTGAAAACAGGGTACAGTTCTTTTTTCAACTAAAAAAACGGGTCAAAAAAATCCTGCGCGAACAGCCTGACATTGATATTATCCATCTCAATGATGGTTTGATGGCGTACTTTGGGCTTTGGCTGCAGACTTACACTCCGATACCTATTGTAGTGACCTATCATGGCTTGGATGTGGTCTTTCCCAATACAATTTATCAACAAAAAATCATTCCGAAGTATCATCATTACGCAGCTGGAATATGTGTGAGTGCGGCTACTGCGCGAGCATGTACGGAGCGTGGTTTTTCTTCTGATAAAATTCATGTTGTACCGAATGGTGTAGATAGCGAAATCGCTGATTTACAGGTGAATGTGAATGATGTTATAGATGAATTTCAGGAAAAATATCATATCAATTTATCCGAAAAAAAGATTATCATTAGTTTGGGAAGACCTGTGAAACGGAAGGGCTTTTCGTGGTTTATTGAGCAAGTTGTACTGCGCTTGAATGAAGATGTTTTGTACATTATTGTCGGACCTTCCAAACAGGATTTTCGTGTTCCTTTGTGGCGGAAAATATTGCCTCAAAAATGGCTAAATGAGATAGATTTGTTCCTCGGCGCATCAAGCGACGAACAGCGTATTTTTGAATTATTACAAAAAAACAAATACAAAAATCGCGTACTACAAACGGGCGCATTGCCCTACAAAAAAATGATGGCATTGCTCACTTTAGCAGATATTTTTGTGATGCCAAATATTAAAGTAGAAGGCGACGCAGAGGGCTTCGGCTTGGTGGCTTTGGAAGCTACTTTGCGAGAAACACCCGTTTTGGCAAGTGGCATCGAAGGCATTACGGAGGCAATAAAAGATGAGAAAAATGGTTATTTATTGCCTTCTGAAAATGCAGATATTTGGGTCAAAAAAATTCACGAACTCCTCCAAAATCCTGAACAATTGACCCAAAAAGGAGAAGAATTTCAGCAATACACATTAATAAATTATAGTTGGGAAAAAATGGCAGAGGGTTACATTAAAGTTTTCAAAAAAATCATTAAAAATAATTCGTAATCCGAAATTTAAATATGAATAAATACGCCAAACAGGGCTACATTTACGTCAGTTATGGCAAGGAAAAATACCTGCACCACGCGGTAACTTCTGCGCTGACTATCAGGCGATTCGACAAGGAACGTCCGATAGCGATTGCTTGTCCGAGGGCGCATTTGGAGGTCTTGGAACGGGAGGAATTGCAAGACATTTTTCAGGTGAAATACGAACTCGCACCCGAACATTGTTCTATCGTCGGCTTCAAACATCACTTGGAGAAATTTTTGTTTTTTGAGCAAAATATTTTCTTGGATAGCGACATTATATGGTGTAGGCAGCCGGATACTTTGTGGCAGACTTTTGAAGGTTTTCCCTTTACGATTACGGGCAATGAAACAGCGGATAGTTTCTTTGGTGCGCCGAAAGGTGTGGCGGTTTTGCGGGATATTTTATTACGAAAAAGACGACGCACACTGAAACGTTTTGGTTTGACATATTTGAGTCGTGTGCAGTCGGGCGTGATATATGCACAAGACGATACGCTGACGGCGAAGGTCTGCGCGACTGCCCGCGACATGTTGAGCCGAATCGACGAAACGCACTTTCAAAGTCGCCTCAAAGAAAGCGGCAGAACGATGGAGTCCTGCGAGTGGAGTCTGGCGATGGCAATGTCGAAATTGAACATTCCGGTGTATCCGTGGTTTCAGGGGCAAAGTAGCGTACAGTTGGATTATATCGGCAATTATACGGAGCATGATGCGGCGTTTGAGGCGGTCAAATGTTTGTATTATCCTAATGCTTTGGTCTATAGTTTGCGAGGATTGAAAAGTACAAATTTGCAGCGTTTTTTGACGCGATTGCTGACGTTTTTTGGCAAGGGAGATTCTATGTATGTGACACCTTATTGCCTACATTTTGGTTGGCTGCACGAAAAGCAACCGTTTCTGGATTTTGCAGAAAAAATATGGAAAGAAAAGACGAGTTAATCCACAACACGTCAACACGTCAACACGTCAATTCGTCAATTCGTCAATTCGTCAACACAACAACTCGTCAACACATTGAATTTTAATACTATAAAAAATAACTGGTTAGAATTTTGGAAAAGCCCGAAGGGAAAGCTGACTGCGAAGTGGCTACAACGGACTTTTGTGCTGGCGATTGTGTCATTTTTGGTGTGGCAAATTGTACAAATCGGCTGGCAGGAGGTCTTGAAATCGCTGCCGACGACACCGTGGTTTTATGTGATTTTTCTGATTTTGTACTTTGCACTCCCGATAAGCGAACAGTTCATTTATCGCATGTCGCTCAAGTTTGGTTTTTGGGAGGGATTGAAGGTATTTATACAAAAAAAAGTGCTTAATGCGGATGTATTGGGCTACTCCGGCGAGGCCTATTTTTATGTGTGGGGAAAAAAACATCTCCAAGAGGACGATAAGTACATTTTCAATGTCATCAAAGACAATAATATCATCTCGTCATTTGCTTCGACACTAATGGCGATTGTACTGTTGACGGTGTTTTTGAGTGTGAGTGAGGTCGATTTTTTGGAGGTCATCAAAGTGAGTCGGGGCATGGTGATGGCGGTGCTGACACTGGCAATTATTGTGATTTTTCTGGGGATTTATTTTCGGAAATATATCATCTCTATGAATCGCCGGATGGCATTGAAAGTCTTTGGCATTCACATACTTAGAATTGTATTTGTTTATACATTTGAGGTCTTGCAGTGGGTAGTAGTGATGCCTTTTGTACCTTTGCATATTTGGTTGGTTTTTCTTTCGGCGCGAATTATAGCCAGCCGTCTGCCTTTCATTCCGAGTCAAGATTTGGTCTTTGTCGGTTTGAGTCTTGAGATGGCAAAATATATGGATGTATCAAGCGCAGGTATCGCCGGAATTATGATTGCAATTAATTTTTTGACCAAGAGCATGAACCTCATTTTGTACACTTATTTTTCTAGAAAAATGAATGAATGAATGAGTGAATGAGTTATACCGTTCACAGTATAGTAACGTTCATATTCAAAATTCATTCATTCATTCAAAATTCAAAATTCATTCATTGTGAAACTAGCACTCATCACACAAGATTTTCCGCCGGAAACGGGCGGGATTCAGACCTACGCATACGAGTTGGCACAACGACTTGCGCCCCGATGCGAAGATTTTGTGTTGATAGCACCCGACAAGCCTGATGCACAAAAGGTTGATAATCAATTGGATTTTGAAGTATTTCGGGTCAAAACACCTAATACGCTATTGGGAACGATGGGTTTGTCGCGTGTTGTTCGTTTTTTGAAAAAAAGAAAAATTGACCATTTGTTTCACGCACAATGGCAGACGCTGCCGATTGCTGTACGCGCCCGAAAGAAGGGTTTGGTAAAATCTGTAACGGTGGCGGCGCATGGGCGAGAGTATATTTTCAATCCTTTTGATGGGACTAAATTAGGCGCGAAATTATATGAAAATTACAAAAAATACCTTATCACAAAAGCAGATTATTTCTTGCCGGTCAGTCATTATACATCGGGCATTTTGGCAACTTATGACATTCCTGCCAACCAACAAACGGTAGTGATGAACGGTACTAATCCTGATTTATTTTTTCCGATAAATAATATTTCACTAAAAGAAAAATACGGCTATACAGGTAAGCAAATTATCATGACCACCGCGCGATTGATTCAGAAAAAAGGACTGGAGACAGTACTACGTGCGCTGCCGTATTTGGTAGGTGAATTTCCTGATTTACAGTACCTTATAGTAGGAGACGGTCCGTATAAAGCAGATTTGCAAGACTTGGCGACAGACTTGGGGATAGAGGCACATGTCGAATTTACAGGACTAATTCCTTATGAAAAAATCAATGAATATTACAACCTCTGCGATATTTATGTGATGCTTTCGGAGTTGGAGGCGTTTGGTATCGTGTATCTCGAAGCGGCGGCTTGTGGCAAACCGAGTATCGGCTCGCGTATCGGTGGTATTCCCGATGCGATTATTGATAATGAAACGGGCTTAATATTAGAACCCCGTCAGCCAAAACGACTCGCTGAAGCTATCGCAAATCTACTTTCAGACGATGCGCTACGCACACGTATGGGCGAAGCGGGCAGGGCGCGAGTATTGCGGGAGGCAAATTGGGATAGGGTGGGGGAGTTGATTTTTGATTTGATTTCGGCTTAAAACTGACCTTGCATTTTCAAAATTTATTAATATCCCACATCTTTGAGTACCCCGTTTACTTCAAAAAGTTTGGTAAATGTAAGTAATACACTGATTTTTAGTTGATTACAAAATTTTTTTCTCCGCTTACGTTTACTAAACTTGAAAAGTTTAGTAAACGGATTACTTATATTTTTTGTTTTATTTAAAATATTTATAATTTATAAAATACTATTTTTGAATAAAATAAAAATATAGAAATAATTTTTGTTTTAAAAATATCGACATTTAAAAAGATGTAGGGTATTGATAGATTTTCAAAATGCAAGGTCAGTCGTCAGTGGAAAATACTGAATTAGTTTTTCACAAATTTCCTCGAAATCATCCCTTCCGAAGTTTGAAAAGAGATAAAATAAATGCCGTCAGGAAGGTTTGAAATATTGATTGAGCCGTTTTGTTGTCCGGTCATTTCTTGCCTTATAAATGTTTTTCCAACAGCGTCGTATATCGTTAATTGGATATTTTGAAGATGCTTATCAGTTTGAATATCAAATTGGAGTATGTCAGATGCGGGGTTTGGGCTTAGAGTGAGTTGCGAATTTTTATCTATGTCGGCAACACCTATGAGTAATTCATCGGGGGTGATTTCTCCCGTAGTATTTCCGTCAATGACATAACCGGTCAATTCTCTGATGCTATTTCCTTCAAACCATATGTGTAAAAAAGCGGTTTCGCCCAAGCCTTCTTCCCAGACCCTATGACATTCAAAAAGACAGCCATTTGCAAGGATGTCTGAATTAGTTTGGGGGAGAAAGTAACTTTGAAAACTTGCACAATGCATCAATTTTGTAGCCCTGCCTTCCTTCTCGCCAAAATAGAGTGTATGTTTAGTATTGGGGTCGCTATCATCCCAATCGGTATCATAGATATTGCCGTTGTATGGCATGTATTCATTTGCTGAAAATAGCTGTTTGGGATAAAAATTTGTAACATGATTTTCTGTGACTTTCATGGTATTGTCATACTGCCAACTTCCCGAAGAATACACCTCATCCGACCCCATACCGTAGCTTGTGGTATATGTTGTTTCAGAATATATTTCATTTAATTCATAGACAATGGAGTCGGGATAAACTTCTTTTCCGGTCACGCGGACTTTAAGAATCCCCTGACTGTACAAAGGTTGTCGGGCAGCCTCAATTTTGTATTGAAAAATATCACCTACATTGAAGTCATAGAACTCCCGATAGCCGGGTATTTTGACGCCCAAATCGCGCGTTTGTATGCCTGTGAGCCGATAATACGTGTCATTATCAAGCTGGGGAAATTGAATAATTCCGTGCGATTTTGAGAGGATGATGGTATCGCCGTTGGAAAGGGCAATATGTTTGAAAGAGTCGGTATTGCCGAAAATTTCACCTTCTGTAATCGCAACTACTTCTGCGGAAATACCCGCGACATTTTCAAAAATCCACATTTCACCCACAATAGCGCAAGTTTTGATAAGTAATTCATTATCAGCTATAAATGAGTATTCACAATCATTAGAAATGACCATATCGCCACCTAAAAATTGCGTTTGATTTTGCAGATAGCCTGTTTGATTAGGCTTTACAATTTTATTGAGATGAGCAGTAGCAATTCCCGTCGAAGCATCTGTACTCGTCGAATCTACCCATATCGTCGCCGCAACGGGATTGGTGTTGTGAAAATAGACAGAACCGCCATTAACATAAATGGAAACTGAATCATAGGTCGTCGTTTCGCCTACGAGTTCGTAGTGATACTCGTCGCCCGTAACTATCGGCGACCAATTTTGAGCAAAAGCATTAAAAGATAATACAACGAAAAATAAGATTGGGTAAAATGATTTCATAGCAAAATATTGTTTATGTTAAAAAATGGCATACATTAGATAGGAAGCCGATTTTACAGCTTTATTTTCGTTTGTGTTGGTTTTTATTGGGCTAAAAACTTAAATATAAGAATTTTTTTTGAGAGTTGCTTGGAGAAATGTGAGCTATGAGTTCACTATGCAGCCAATTCCCCGATTTTCACCGTAATTTCAAATTGCGTCAACAGCGTTTGTAATTCTTCTAAAAAATCACTTCGCATGGCTTGGTATTGGCGCATCATACTCAATTCGCCGGATTCGTTTTTGTGGAATTTGATAATGTTATTCAGCTTGTCTATTTGCTCTAAAACGTCCGATATGCGGATGATTTTTTCATCTGTTTGTGTTGTGGTCATGTTGATGATTTTTTCTAATATAGGGGTGTTTTTGGAAGTTTTGCTTTACAATGCTTTTCTCATTTCACGGAAGAATGTGATGATGGATTGACATTGTGCGGAGTTTTTGAATTTATCCTTATTCAGCATGGAGGTGTTTTTGATAATATCGGCATTGCCCAAGCCGGAATGTTCTAACTGACCGACTGTGCCGATGAGGGATTTTTTGAAGTCACTTTGGGTTTTATTTTCGTTTTTTTCACTTGGATTTGTTTCTTTATAACGGATGAATCGACCATTAGAATTGAGAAAGGTTTCTGCATTTTGAAACAATGGTTCGTTGCCTTTTTTCATTAGAGGTAGGATGATGTCTTCTAAATTCTCTGCTTCTTCATCGTCTTTTTTTATGAAACAACAACCGATAGATTTATAGTCTTTAGAATTTGTAATTTGTTTACTTTCAGATAGGTGTTTTAATTCCGGGATTAAATCAATGTAATTATCCTGGATGTACTACAAACGGTCTGTGGTTGTTTTATCATCTAAATCATAAATGAAAGTTATCGCGGCATCTATTTTGGGAGTAGAGACTTTGAAGGGATTGCCGAGTTCACTGAAATCGTCAATAATTTCACGGTAGTTTGATGTCCTATTCATACCATTCATATCGTAGAGTAATATAAATGTATCAGAATTTCCATGTGTACGCCTCAATATAAAAGGCAAAAGAGGGCGGTCTCGCAATTTGCTACTGTCGTATTTGTAAGTTTTGAGTTTATTGATAAAGTATGATTCTCCCGTTTGGTTACCGCCCAATCCGAGTGGTTGGGGAATTTGAGATACGATTTTGATATAGTCTTTATAACCGTCTGTTTGCAATAAAAGTTTCAAAAACGCTACATCAGTTTTTCCTTCGCAGAGTGCAATAATGGCTTTGATAGGTTTCATTTCTTTCTTTTTCGCCATGATTAATCTCTTAAATCCAAGCCCATTAATTCATTGAGTTTCTTATAGCGATTTCCGGTAATGTATTTGCATTCCACTTTCCCCTCGTCCACTTCAAGATTATACATGGAAATCTCTTCATTCTTATAATCATTATATACAAATGCCTCAATACATTCATCGCTATGCGAAGTGATAAAGACTTGTGTATTAAATTGTTCTGCAAGTTGTTGGATAAATTTACTGTATTGAATTAGAAGGGAATGATGTATTGCAGTTTCCATTTCATCTATCAACATAACGCCATTTTCGGCTGCGGCAAATAACAGGGCAGTTCTGAATATATTTTGTAAACCATCACCAAAATGCACCAAATCTATCGCTTCGTCAAAACCTTCATGTTCTACTAAAAAACGTTTTAATCCATTTTTTTCCACCAACAATATATTGATTATTTTATCGTCAATATTATCTTTCAAAAAATTGATAACTTTTGGAAGGTGTCGTTTTTCGATGCTTGTTGCGTGTGCATTATAGAGTTGGGTGTTTCTGTAACCGCCAAAAGGAGAGTAGTAAGCAAAGGCACATAAATGATGTAATCCGTTTGCGGTAGATATGGTATAATTATCCCGTTTTTTTTCAAAAAGGTGCATGTTGCTGTTGTACTCTGCCCCCTTGAAGTAGCCTCCAAAGTGAGTAGATTCCAAATAATTAGCCCTATTTAAATCTCCCTCGTCTTCAACATAAGTGGCTATATCAATCTTTACTACGCTGTTCTCAGTTCCAAATTCGCCTTCTATGGACGACATATATGGTATATTATCAATTAACCATGATGGACTTAACTTTCCTTCAGGAAATTTGCCTCTTACTTGTTGCAAGGCTAAGAAATCATTCGCATCATTTTGAGCCATTAATAGTCTGATAGCTTCTAATACAGAGGTTTTACCGGAGTTATTTTCTCCTGCAAATATGTTGATTTTATTTAATTTTTCAATACGAATATTTTTCAATCCTTTATACTGAATAATATTTAAATTAAGAAAATGTTTTGTGTCAGGAAAGTCAAAAAGAAGTCTTGGTTTTAGGGATTTAGGGAGAAGAATTTTGCTTAGGTTTTGCTTGGCAACTAAGTCTTGTACTTGCTTATTGATATTTTTGATTTGTTCAGTATATGATTTTGTACCATTTGAAGATGATAGATACAAAGCCTTATCTAAGCCCTCTTCTATTTTTTTTAAAATAAAATCTAAGGTATGTTGTTCTTTTTCCATAAAAGAAAATTTTATTTGGTAAAATTAATGAATTATTTTACCACAATCAAATTCATACAACTTAACGTTTGTGACTACGCGATAATTCGCAAAATTCCCTTTTATCTTCACAAAAATATCTACACCCCAACCGCCTCAAAATACCCCGCATACCTTTTCTCCACCTCATCCAATACCTCAAAAAGCAACTCCGGTTCCATGTGGTCCACCAATTGCGAGCGATACGCTTTAATACCCGGCAGACCTTTAAAATAATTCGTATAATGACGACGCATTTCCAGCACACCGAGTTTCGCGCCCTTCCATTCTATCGAGTGAGTTAGGTGCTGACGTGCGGCGTCCACACGCTCACGGACGGTAGGCTGGGGGAGGAGTTCGCCCGTTTTAAAATAATGCTTAATTTCATTAAAAATCCACGGATAGCCGATACTCGCTCTGCCAATCATAATGCCATCCACGCCGTAGCGTTCGCGATACAATTTGGCTTTCTCAGGCGAGTTGATGTCGCCATTCCCGAAGACGGGAATGTGCATACGCGGGTTCTCTTTTATCTTACCGATGAGCGACCAATCTGCCTCACCTTTATACATCTGCTTACGAGTTCGCCCATGTATAGCAATCGACTGAATACCAATATCTTGTAGTCGCTCGGCAACTTCTACAATATACTTTGTATTATCATCCCAACCCAATCGCGTTTTTACCGTCACGGGCTTATTGGTACGCTTCACAATCGCCTCTGTCAACTTCACCATTCGCGGTATATCTTGCAAGATGCCTGCCCCCGCCATCTTACACACTACCTTCTTTACCGGACAACCATAATTAATATCCAATACCTCCGGGTCGGCTTCTTCCACGATTTCTGCGGCGCGTTCCATTGACTCCAATTTTGCCCCAAAAATCTGAATCCCGATAGGTCGTTCGTAATCGTAAATATCCAATTTCTGCACACTCTTGTGCGCGTCGCGTATCAAGCCCTCCACCGAGATAAATTCGGTGTACATCATATCCGCCCCATTCGCCTTGCAGAGTGCGCGAAAAGGCGGGTCGCTCACATCCTCCATTGGAGCAAGTAAGAGTGGAAATTCGCCGAGATTGATGTCACCTATTTTTACCATGAGTTGATGAGTTGTCGGGTTGATGAGTTGTTGAATTGATGTGTGATTATTTGTAGTAATTTGGTTTTTACAATGAAAAATTACAGAGCGAAACCAAAGAACGACAACACTACAACACTAAAACATTACAACACGTTCCCAAAAAAACGTAAATTTACGGAAAATTCAGATAATAATCCGGGTAGGACTCGACAACTCAAACAACTCGTCAACCCGACAACTCGTAATTATGACACCGGAACAGTCGATTACACGCGAATTTGCGGCGAGAGAATTAGTGATATTCATCTTGGTGGTATTGGGGTTTGTCTTGTTGGGGACGATACTTTCTGCGGGCATTGCGCCATTATTGGGCATTGAAGATTTACCAAAATTATTGGAAGATATTTCAGAAGAAACCCCGCGTGAGACTTTGCAAAGCATACAAGTCATCTTAGCGATTAGCCAATTATTTACCTTTCTGATACCTGCATTTGTATTTGCGATTTTTTATTATAAAAGAAATTGGAAAGAACGAATTTTGCTGCACCGCTTTCCTTCAGACAAAAATTTGACTTGGGGACTTGGCTTATTGACGCTCACATTTATAGCGATGCAATTGGTCTATTGGCTCAACAAAAAAATCCCTTTGCCGGAATCATTACGGGCAGCAGAAGACACTTCGCAAGCGTTGATACAAGCGATGATGCAATTGGATTCGCCCTACGCACTGATTACCAATTTAGTCATCATGGCATTGCTGCCGGCGATAGGGGAGGAGTTGATTTTCAGAGGATTATTACAGCGTATCGCGGTGCGCCTTACAGCAAATGTACATGCCGGGATTTGGATTTCTGCCACCTTATTCAGCCTCATGCACTGGCAATTTGAAGGCTTTTTTGTCCGCCAACTTTTAGGGGCATTATTTGGTTATCTATTGTATTGGTCGGGCAGTTTGTGGTTGCCTATTATCGTACACTTTATATTTAATGGATTACAAATTGTCGCTCAATATGCGTACTTTCAGGGCGCGATTGATATTGATATAGACCAAGAACTCGAATTGACAACAAGCAACCTCCTTATGGGAGCTGTTGCATTAGTACTGACCTTAATTTTATGTAACTATGTACATCGTAAACGACAAGCAGAACGACTCGAATACGAACGAGCAATGGGAGAAAATTTATAGCAGCATCTCACCCCCGCGTGTAGAGTTGCTACGAAGCCTCCTCGAAAATGAAGGCATCCCCGCCGTCATCGTCAACAAACAAGACTCCATGTACGTCATGATTGGCGAAGTGGAACTATATACGACGCGCGACCACATTTTAAAAGCAAAAAACATTATTGAGAAAACGGAAATGTAGTGATGGTTTCATAGTTCAATTGCTTCATTGTTAAATGATTATATGACAATGAAACAATCGAACCATGAAACCATGAAACAATAAAGCAATGAGCGGAACACGACAACGAGTAATTACAGGCGTCATTTTCGGGGCGATAGTCATCATTGGGATTTTGGCGCATCAATGGTCGTATAGGGTAGTATTTCTGCTCATTGGCGCATTGTGTTTATGGGAATTTTTGGATATGACCCTCGAAAACGAACCGAAAGGTTGGGCATTATGTCGCAAGATTTTGGGGGTAGGAATGGGATTATTGCCTGCCTTTGTAGCGGTAGGTTGGTTAAATGAAACTTTGGTCTTATATATCTTTGCGGCAGGTGTTTTTTTGCTACTTCCCGTTGAATTATTCGCTCAAGCAAAATTGCCTTTTGCCAATGTCGCCCAAATGTTTATGGGTATTTTGTACGTTGGTTTCCCTATTGCATTGGCAATCGTCATGGGACGCGAACAGGGAGGAACTGACTTTTCGCCATTTACCGTTTTTGGTATCTTATTAATGGTATGGGCGAGTGATGTCGCGGCATATTTCGGCGGCAGAGCTTTCGGCAAGCGCAAACTCTTTCCCCGCATCTCCCCAAAGAAAACATGGGAAGGTGCCATCAGTGGATTATTCGGCGCAATGGCGGCAGGAGCTTTGGTCTATCTCGTTTATCACAACCTCAACCTTTTCAATTCATTAGCCCTCAAAGATTGGCTCATACTCGGCGCTATCACAGCCGTATTCGGCATTACAGGCGACTTGGTAGAATCCATGCT
>CALHBW010000026.1 GCA_937930625.1 uncultured Saprospiraceae bacterium
CGCAGAAAAACCTCATTCACCCCTCCGAAAATCTTATAGCACAAAGCCGCCAACCAATACGTTCCCGTAAACTCTCCGGCGGTGTAACCACCACTACCCGTTTGTTGATTATAAATGCGTGGTTTGAAAAATTTTAGGTCGTCGCGGTAGTAATTTGCGGCAATAGAAGCCCCGTCTGCCTGTCTCCAAGTATGTGACGAGCAGGGCTTTAGAGATATGATTTTGTGATAATCAAAATAAAAGGACAGTGCAAGCAAAGTTGCGCCAAACAGCAAATAGTATTTAAGCATTTTCGCGTTATCCAATCACATCCAGCCAATATAAAAGCATAATGACCAAACCGATAGTCAAGAACAAACCACCCAATGAATAAATAAGCGGCAGTCTGAGTACAGCACCGACAATAATCCCCACAAGACCAACCGAGGCAAGGGAAACACCCGCCACCCAAGGATTTTCAAAATTCCCTCTCGGCGGTGTTTTTTTCGCCGCTTTGATGCGTTTGCGAAGGTCTTTGCGGAATGTCTTTTTCTCCGCCCTTGTCATTTCCTCATATACAGATGTATTGTCTTTGGCAGGAGCAAGTACAGCAAAACTTTCTTGTGGCAACAAGACCATCAAACAGAAAGTCAGCATAAAAACGATGTGTTTCATATTCAAAATTTTAATCCCTCTCACGCACACCCAGCCTCTAAGCGGTTTGGGGGCGAGAGAACAAAAACGAAAAGTAAATCATATCCTCCGAAATGACAAATATTTTGCAGAACGATTTGAAAAATCGTTTTACGTATAGACATAAAAAAAGCAGACATCTTCGTGAAAAATGCCTGCTACTACCTGTTAGTGTTTGATTCGAGTTGTCATAGGTTTCGGGTTGTGAGTTATTTCTGTTTTTCGTTTTACGAAAAATGAACTCGCAACTCGACACTTGATACTCGCTACTCAATAGTAATCTTACTTGGAGCTGCCCAATGTTTTACTTCATTGGTGTAATACATGTACGCACACGAAGCGGGTGATTCGTATGTTCCTGCTATGTCGGCTTTGAGGTCGAGCGGGATGGTTTGTGTTTCATTGGCTTCGAGGTCGCGGTAGTGGAGTACGAGGTAGCCATCCCATATTTCGTAATAATCAAAGGCTTCCTTGTCGCGGAGGTCTTTGAGTTGCCATGCTTGTACGCTCAATCCGGCGGGGATACCGACAAGGGCAACGGTGTTAGGAAGACTGTTGTCGGCAGTGTTTGTAAGGGTGGCGGTTAGGCGGACGGTTTCGCCTGTGCTTGTCGAGGTATCAGTGAGTTGTGTTTCCAATTTGACCTTAGCGGCGGGGTGATTCGGCGGATTTTTAGTCGCATAATTCACCGCAATATCAAAGGGCAAAGCCGTTTCGGTATCTTCAAATTTGATACTGACTTTTTGCTTGCCTATTTTCATGTATTTCTCAATACCTCTAAGCATAATCGGCTGACCGCTATCGACTTCGTATTTTTTTGTTAGTACTTTTTTATCATTTATAAATATACTAATCGCACCATCACGCGCTTCATTATTCATGGTTTTCGCGTAATTGGTGAGGGCTTTCATACCCAATACGGTGGCTTGGGTAGAGCCAAATCCATAAGGCGTTTTTGCAGCAATGAGATACTTGGCAGCTTGTGCAAGTTCATCTTTGAATTGGTCGCTTCGCATCAAGGCGAGCATTGCCAATGCAGTCGTTTCTACTTCTAAGTTTTTGCCTTTGGAGTACATTGCAGAGTGGCTTGTACCTTTCCAACTGCCATTTTTTTGTTGTAATTTTGTTAATTCACCAACCGCATTTTCATAACGTGCGTCATTGGTCAGATACAACGTATTCGCTAATAAAGCGATTGTATATGGATCACTTTCTGATAGTCCTTTTTCGTAAGATGTATTGATTTCTGTCTGAATTTTTCCGCCATATCCTGCCTCTGCCAATGCCCAGTTGATGTAGGCATACATGACATCAGATTCGCCCCAACTATGCAGATGTTTTGGGTTAATATTCCATGCACCTTCGCCGTCTTTTCTACTAAGTAGCCACTCCACATTCCGCTCAACCATTTCATCGTTAACATCATACACAGCCTTCATATCTTGGAATTGCATCAAACCATAGGCAGTCAATCCCTCGTGTGTAGGTGAACGTCCGTACCAATCGAAACCACCGCCATCTACTTCATAACCTATTAATTTTTTATAGCCTTCGGCTAAATATTCATTTGCAGTTTTTTCAATATCATTATTAATAATATTATTTTCCAATAAATAATTTAATACTAATATATTCGGATAATTACTACTTGATACCTGCTCAAAACATCCGCGCGGCTGCTTCAACATACGGTCTAATCCCGTCATTACTTCTCCGAGAATGTCGGGATAAATTGTGAGTTGTGCTTCAAGGCTGTTCTTTATGGGTTCGTTGATTTCGACTTCAAAATCTTGTGTCATTTCCGCGCCCGAATACATGGCTTCTTTCGGAAAACCGCGTTTTGCTGTTTTGATATTTGCCTCAAATTCATCTTTAAATTCACCACCATCAAAACGAATTTTGAATGTGCCGTCTGCCGTGCCTACTGCTTCATATTCTAATAGAATGGTCTTGGCATTTCCTGTCGCAATATTTTGTTCTGTCGGGATTTCTTCTAATAATTTAAAATGCTTTGGTGCTTTTATTTTGAGTGTACCTGTCACGTCTTCTCCCGAATTATTACTGATTGTCAGTGGAATAGAGATTTTATCTCCAAGCAATATATTCGA
>CALHBW010000027.1 GCA_937930625.1 uncultured Saprospiraceae bacterium
TTGGTACATTTGGTCGAAAACGCCTTGTCCACGCGCTTCTTTGGCTACGCAGACTTGCCCACAAGTGATGTAATTATAATCTCGTATGAATTTTCCCTTATACATTTGTTCATCCATTTTATCAAACATGGGTACGAGTACGGGAATATCCGATTTAAATTTTTGGGTCATCGCAAGACAATAACCAACAACTTTTCCGTCCAATTTGGCGATAATATGCGCTTCATCGTCGTTCATTTTTTTTAACAGTTCAAAATCATGTACTACGGTAACAAAACCTTGATTTTCAGCTTCTTCTGCGCTGATGTTTTTGGGCAAATTGATAGTCTGTAAGGCGATGATTGCTCTTAAATCTTGGTCGGTTTGTGCAGTGGTGACAGTTAGCATAGTTACAAGTTGCGAGTTTGCGGGTTACGAGTTGTGGGTTTTATTTCTCCGAAAAAATAACTCGTAATCTATCACTCGAAATTATCATGTTTTATTTTTTCTCAAAAATAATAAAAAAATTGCGTTCTACATGTTGCCCAATTAACGCGGCGCGGATGGAAGTGCCGCGCTACGGGCATAAAAAAAACCTGCCCAACGGGTCGTCAGGCAGGCTGCTAGTCAGCATAAGTGAGGGTCTGGGTAGAGTTCTTCCTACTTTTCTATTTCTTGATAAACTGTCATTGTAGTCTGTTGTCTAATACCGAGAACTGCTATGATAGACATGAGCAAAGCTAACATAATCAAAGCCCACTCACCAAGTGTCGGGATGCTTTCTATGGCGGCACAATCTCCAATAGTAACATCGAAGGTCGTACTACAAGCCGGATTTGAAGTATCCGTAATGACTAAAGTAAGTACCGTACCCGCCGGATACATGGTACTTGGTGTAAGCGTTGTGGGCGCACCGTAAGCTCCGGTGATGGTGTTGCCCATACCGTCGTCTGCTGTCCACATTGTACCTGCTGCACCGCCTGTATCGTTCACGGTGATGTTAAAACCATCTACTGTATCATCTGTAAAGACATCCGGTGTACCGTTGTCATTGCATGCAAAGTTATCCGTCAAAACGGTCAAGTCGCAAGTCGGCGGTTCTGGTGGCGTACAGTCGCAAGCCACATAATCTGCACTTGGATTGGTAATACTGACAGTTTCGCCCGTATCACTTGCGAAAGTCATTGTACCAAAACCCGAACCATCAGCCGGATAATACACCGTAATGGTAAAGACACCGCCGCCTTGGTCGGTAAGTCCGGCAGGACCAATTGATGCACCTGTGCAATCTAATGCGCCGTCGGGATTGACGATTTCCCATGCCTGCCCCGACACCGGAGGCGAGACGGTAATCGTAATCACATCTGCCACATAATCTACATTCGTAATCACTCCATCGCCGTCCACATCAATATTGCCGGGAGGTGTAGCCGTCGCCGGACAAGTACCTATTCCTACCTCGCAGGAGCATGGGTCGCTGATGTCAATCGTTGTACTGGCTTCGCCCGGACAGGTGAGGACGTACTCGCCCGTAGCCTCACAACCTTCGCCTCCCGTAGTGGCTATCCAACTCACCGTCACATCAGCATCACCCGGATTCAAAGCAGGTGGCGTAGGACTACCCGGCGTAGCAAAACCATCGGTAGAATAGAGTATTGTGGCATTATTACAATTGTCCGTAGGGGCATCTGTACATGCACCACCTACTGCATTATTGACATCAGCCGGAGGATATACCGTGACTGTCCCCAAGTCAATTGGCGCACTTATAGGCGTAAATGTAGTCGGGCAAAACAACTCCAATGTCAAATCATAACTTGATGTACCGCAAGGGGAATTATTATTAAAAAGGAACAGCTCAATATCTACGGTCAGCGGGTCACCGGGATTTACAAAGGCACTTCCGGGGAATTGGTTGAATTGGTCATTTATCACAACAAGGACACCATCCGGTCCGGGTTCGCTGTCAATAGTTACTGTTAGCGTAATAAGTTCTAACTCACAAATGTCTGTTGGTAGTGTCGAATCTAAGGTGGCACTTGGTACTTCGCCTACACAATTACAATTTTCGTCGAGTACAGCATTGCTTACACAAGGTGCTTCGCAAGGGTCGCCGGGCGTACCTGTACAGGCAAAGACGGTTTCTGTACCTTCGATGGGAAAGGGTGGACATTCAGTCGGATATTCAAAGCCAAAATCTATCGACCAATTGACCTCCGTATCCATGCCGCCACATTCGGGTGTTGGTATTGGGTCGGGATTGAGAATGACTGTACCGCAAGTAGATTCTATGACCAAATCCTGCGAACAGGCAATGCTTGGTGTGATATTCGGGAAAAAATTGAATGGGCTGGGATAAACGGTTACTGTACCTACTGTTCCTGTTGCCAGTATTGTTCCGTCTGCCTCACATTGAATTTCGTAGGTGTAGGTTCGGTCTTCGGGTGTACAGCTATTTACAAAAGGAAATTCAAATAGATTATAGGTCGTTGGGTCGCCTGAATTATGTGTTTCAAAAAAGATATTATTACCATTATTATCATTAATTAAAATAAAATAATCGGCAATATCCGCTCCTTCTCCTTCAATATCAATTTGAAAATCAAAACCATCGTCAGGGCAAGCAAAAGCGGGGAAATTGGTGCTCACCGCCGTTAAATCAATACAAATACCATTGCAAAAAGCACCATCACAAGGACATTCTTCAAGACAAGGGGCAATTGGCACTTCCCCACCCAATACAGCCGTAAAACAATCAGGTGCATCCGGTGCAATTGGAAATCCGGGGTCAATATCGTAAGGCACTACACCTGATACGGGATTGTCGCAATCATTTATCGGGTCAACGATATTGCCGATGAACAACTCGCCACACGGAGGCGCAAATAGCGTTGGTACACCGCCACAGTCTGTTGATGGTTGGCTAGTCACTTCATATTCAAATGGTTCGGGATAAATAGTGATAATGATGTCCGATATAGCTACATCCTGCCCGAGATTGGGGCAAAAATAGAAAAGTGTAAAATTATCGGGAGAAGGCGTACAAGGTTCAGCCGGAAAGCCGTCGATAATAAAGCAAATCTGATTCTCAGCAGGATTGGAACTGACCGGAAAACCCAAACTGCCAAATTCACTATCCAGAAACATACTGCCCACATCTATCTCGTTAATATCACCATCAAATGTAACACAATATTCTTCTGCGGTAAAAGGGCAAATTGCCGTCGGGAATTGGTCGGGCAGAGGTCGCGGACAACAAGGGTCAAGAAAGATACACGAGCCATCGTCGCAAGCTGCATTTGGGTCAAAATTGCAGGCGGTCGGGTCAGTACATCCGTCAGATAAGCCTGCACATGGCGTTTCTATATCTTGTGCAAATATCTGTTCGCATGGCGTACCTTCGTATGCTACAAAATTGTAAGACAGTGTTCCCGGTTGTTGAGTGTCACAATCTCCGCCGGATGTACCTGCGATGCCTTCTATCGGACCTTGACATATATCACCGTTAAAAGTGATGAGCGTAGCAGAGCCGTTTTCGCCTTCATTGCATCCGGGCGGCACTACATCTACTATCAGTTCGGGATAAACGGTAAATGGTCCTGCTGAGAAATTGTCTATCAACTCCCCTGTTGTACCACAAAATACCGCGAAGTCAGCAACCACCTCCACCGGGTCACAGCCTTCTATCGGGTCAATTATCAAATCCGCAAAACCGAAACCGCTATCATCTGCAAAACCAAAGCCAACTGCTCCATTAGTACCGCTGACTTCAATATCATAGCCTTCGCCTATCGGGTCGCCATTCGTATTGATGATAATGTCAAAAACAATAATATCCCCAAAACAAATATCTTCGCCATCAAATGAAATGGCTTCTGCACTCATATAATTGGTGCATTGGGCTTGTAATTGGAGCGTAGCACATAGCAATAAGAATAAGTATAAGATTTTGAGTTTCATAGTATTAATTTTATAAGATTAAAGAGAATAAAGTGTATTTGGATATAAGGGTCGCACTGAAATCAATGTGTTCGCCAAATTGGGTATTCAGTGTTTTTTGATTATTAATAAAATTAAATTATAATTTGTATTTAATTAAAAATTAATTATTTACAAAAATAAAAATAAATAAACTATTCGCGTTCAATTTGTAATTTTTAATTTGGCGAACACATTGTGAAATATAGCCGTTTTTTAATTAATTAAAATTATTTTACAATTTATTTGTAATTAATAATTTATAAATATTTTTTATTGTAAAATATTTTAAAAATGCCCTTATTTCAGTAGAAATAAGAGTTATGTTATGAATGGCAGGGAATATCTATCTCAAAGTTAATCTTTAGTTTGGATTAATGGATAAACCAATAGCTTTTTAACATTATCTATGACTTTTTCTTTTTCATAAAAAACCACCTGCCCGACAAGTCGGACAGGTGGTTTAGTCAGCATAAGAATGAGTAATTTATTCGATCTAATTTTCCATCTCT
>CALHBW010000028.1 GCA_937930625.1 uncultured Saprospiraceae bacterium
TTTCAATTATCTTTGACACGGCGAAACTTGTTTGTTGATTGTCTGTAAATTTTTATCAATAATACAAAGTTTCGCCATTTTTACAATACACTAACTTTCAGCGTAATTCATATAAGGATTTTAAGAGGTTAGTAGTATTATTAGAAAATAAAGGTGAATTTGATTATAATCACGTTGTTCAAAAAATAGGAAATGGAGAAGCAAAGATGTTTATCTCTTTGATGAGACAATTTGGTTTGATTTTTAGTATATCAGATTCTAACGATGTTTATATTGCCCCTCAATATCTTGCCGAAGAATGTCCTGATAACGAAAAATTAGACATGTTTCGAAGAGGAATAGATATGCAACATTCTTTTACTTTAAGATTTCTTTCAATTCTTCCTTCAAATATATTTCTACGCTTCATTTCAAAACATGGTTCTAAATCACAATCAAAATTATTTTGGAAATATGAAATTTATTTCTTCGAGGAAGATATGCGCGTGTGGGCATCCTATAACATGGCTTCTAATACAATAAGAGTATATATTCAGGGTGGAGATAAAACCATTGCCAGTAACATCTTCAATACAATTAAGAATATTGTTGGAAGTAATGACTTCCAAATAATTTTAGAAGGAGAACAACCCATACTCTGGAGTGAACTTGTAAGGAATAGAAATAAGTTGAAGCCTTTATTAATAGCTAAGTATAGGCACCTTCTACAACAGTCGGAATTAGATATGAAAAACAACGGTTCGGGTAGGACGGGCTATGATGTAGTGCCGAATTTAAAAAAAACAAAAAAGCAAAAGGTGTTTATTTCGTATTCAAAGGAGGACGATATACTGCGAGGTAAATTGGTCAAATTTCTCAAACAACTCAAACGAAGCGGCAACGTCGAAACATGGTATGACCGGGAAATGATTGCCGGAACAGTTTGGGATGATAAAATTAAATCAGAATTGCATAGCGCAGATATTGTGTTGTGTTTGGTCAGTTCAGATTTTTTAGCAACGGATTATATTATGGATGAAGAATTACCGATTATGTTAGAGCGGGAAGAGAAGGGTTTGACCAAAGTAATACCCGTCATTCTCCGCCCTTGCGCCTGGCAAGATACGATGCTCGCCAAATTTCAAGCCTTGCTTGGGAAGGATAAGCCATTGACTTTATACGATAACCAAGATGTGGCTTTTATGGAAATTTATAATGGATTGAAAAAAGTGATTGAATCCACGTAGCGCGATACTTCCAGTTCGCGCACCGCGTATGTATAACAAAATTAACGCGGAAACGAGCTGGAAGCGTCGTTCTACGTAAAAAGGGCTTCCGAAACCGGAAGCCCTTTCTTGGCTATTCGCAAAACGAATCGAGTGTTTGAAATCGTTTTTTATACCAAAAACAAATACCTCGTTCTACTATTGGAATTTGGTATTTGTGATTTGGAATTTTATTTCGGTACGCTGGAGAAAGTACCATTATTATCATACCAAAGCACCTTATCACCGCCATTCACGTCGCCGTCAAGGTTGTAATCTGCGCGGAGGTATTGGTCAAATGTACCATTTTCCTCTACCCATATCGTTTTGTCATTACCGTTGATGTCATAACCCGTTGGGTCGGTCGCTTGTGAACCGTCACCCGCAGGCATTGCCCATACGCCATTTGACATTTCAAATTGACCGAGACCGGTTTGAGTCGTGTAACTGTCTTTGTCGCGTAGGTCGAGCGTAAGTTCGCCCATATCGCTGACATTGACTGCTGCCGGAGACATGACACCCATGTGGTTGCGATGCTCTACAAGAATGTACAAGGCATCAGCAGTTAAGTTTGCCAATGGCATTGTACCTTCAGGGAATATCACGCTACCATCGTTCAACAAGATACCTGCAATTCTACCAACAAGTGAAGAACCTTCTGTACTTGTACGGAAATTGACCAATACCCAATCTACTACCGCCGCATCGTATTGAGCTTCGATAGCTTCATAGTTGGCATCCGTCCAGCCTGCACCTTCTGTTCCGTTGTAATTCCACGGAGCGATGTTGTACGGCTGACCTGCCGGAGTTGGTACTGCGATATTGCTACTAGGTGTTTGACCGGGAAGTAAGCCTCTATCGTTGAGCGTTGTATTCATGGTGATACCTGTACCGAGCGCACCCGCAAGATATACCTGTACATCGATTTTTGCTTCCAGGCGTTGTACGAGAACATTAACAGTGGCTTTGACTGTATTGCCTGATGCATCTGTCATTATGTAAGAGAAGAAATCCGGACCGATATAGCCGTTGCGTGTTGTATAGATGAAGGTACCGTCTGCATTGAGTGTGACGCTTGCGCCCTGGTCACTCATGATATTTGCACTCATAACATCTTCGTTATAAGCTGTGTATGTAACACTTTCGCCGTCTGTATCGTAGTCGTTGAGCGTGACATCGCCGTTGATTTGACCATTTTCTTCTACTGCGAAGAAGTCGTCACCACCAAATGGCATACCATTCATATCTTCGATGATGGTGATGTACATTGTAGCCGTAGCACAAGCCACAGGCGCAGCATCTGTACATACTTCATACTCAAACATGTCTTTTCCTACATAACCTTCTACCGGCGTGTATTCATAGATACCGTCAGCGTGGAGCGTGAGGCTACCGTGCTGTGGCATCGTTACCGGAGTAGTTGTCATTACCAAATCAGCACCATTGACTGCGGCATCATTTACGAGCAAGTTACCCGTCCATGTAACAGCAGAATTTTTGTGTAATCCGGCATTGTTATTATTATGCTCCAAGAATGCCCCAACACCCAATCCACCGAGTGCATCATCATTATTCAGGATAATTGGGTCAAAAATGATTGAAGTCACCGTGATAGTTGAAGTCGCATCAATACATTCTAAATCTGCATCACAAATTTGATATTCAAATTGGTCAGGACCAATATAACCTGCATCGGGGATGTACTCGTATGCACCTGATGGGTAGAAGAATAGTCGTCCGTGCGTTGGTTCAGATACTAACTGAACAGTCATATTGTAGTTGTACGGATTAATGTCATTTCCAAATACATTTCCACGTACACCTTGATTTTGCAAAGTAACGTTATCATCATTGATAGCGATAGCTTGAAGTCCTGCTATAGCTATACAAATATCTGAATCTGTTACCGTTACGCTACCATTGGAAGCACAGCCATCGCAGTCGGTCACTGTGAATGTATATGTACCCGAAGTAGTTACAGTCAAGGTGTTGGTTTGTTCGCCACCTGCCCATAGGAAAGTACCTGGGTCAGAAGAACAAGAGCTATTGAATGTGACAGTAGGACGGATAGTTACATTACCATTAGTACAAGTAAATGTAGCTGTACCTACAGTCGGAGGTGTGTTACATGCTGCAACATCACAACCATCAGGAATGCCATTGCCATCAAGGTCAACGTTGTCGTCGAAACCCGGGCATTGGTCATCTACATTACAAACGCCATCGTTGTCGTCGTCACCCGGAGATGAACCATTCGTACAATCTGTTACGCAAGCATCTTGACAAACTTCTGTCTGAATACCGTAGTGTTTACCAATGTAAATCTTAGAATAGGTCGGGTTATTCGTTGGTGAATCCGAACCTGTACCGTATTCGATAACAATTTTATCAATACATTCTGTAAATTCAACTAATACGCTTTCGTATTGACCGGAAACAGCAGAGTTGGTCGTTGCTTCTGCACAATTACCATTGATAGCTACGCTACCGTCCAATGAAGTAATCGTTGGCATAATCTGCGTCTGACTTGCACCAAGCAAACCATATACGCAAACCGCTTCTTGCTGTTTTGAGCTACCGTCTTTCTTATCCAAATCAACAATGTCAAAAATAACATTGCTTGAGATTTGAGAAAGATTATAACAAGCAACCACTTGGTCATTTACATCGTGTGGGTCAATACCAAGTTTGATACCTGAATATCTTTCTTGTGTATGTTGTAAAATACCGTCAGCATCTGCAATGCTAATATCGAATGACTGCTCACCATCAGAGAATGAACCTGAAAGGCTACCATCATGCCAATTATTACCGTCTTCTTCAAAGTCTAAGGCGTAGTCCATACAAGTTTCGCAACCATCGGGTGTACCGTCGCCATCCGCATCCGCGAAATCATCGAAGCCGGGACAAATATCATTGATGTCACAAACACCGTCACCATCTGAATCACCACCTGAACCACAGTCAACTACACAAACATCCTGACAAACCTCAGTTTGAATACCGTATTGTTCGCCAATGTAAATTTTAGAGTAAGTCGGGTAATGTGTAGGTGAATCAGAACCTGTACCATATACGATAACAATCTGGTCGATACACTGTGTAAATTCAACTAAAATACTTTCATCCTGACCGGAAACAGCAGAGTTGGTCGTTGCTTCTGCACAGTTGCCATCGATGGCTACATTACCATCTAATGAAGTGATAATTGGTAAAATTTCTGCCGGATTATTGCCCAATAAACCATATACACAAACAGCTTCTTGCTGCTTAGAGTTACCATCTTTTCTATCCAAATCAACGATGTCAAAAATAACATGGCTTGATACCGTAGAAAGGTCGTAAGTAAGAATTAATTCATCATCCGTATCATGTGGATCGATACCCACCATAATACCTGCATTAGATTCATAAGTATCATGTAAAATGTGGTCATTATCCGCAATTGTAATATCGAATGTCTGCTCACCTACTGTGTACGAGCCTGATGTGCTATTCGTCACCCAGTTGTTGCCGCCTTGAGAGAAATCAAGGTCATAATCAACACAAGTTTCGCAACCGTCAGGGATGCCGTCACCGTCTGAATCTGCATTATCATCGAAACCGGGACATATATCATCTACATCACAAACACCATCGTTGTCACTGTCGCCGCCGCCCGGACTTGAGCCACCGCCACAATCAACTACACAAGCATTTTCACAAGTGAATGCAGAGAAGCCGAGGTGTTTACCAATATGAATTTTAGAGTAACTTGGGTCAGCTACAGGTGAATTGGAACCTGTACCGTATTCGATTACAATTTTATCAATACAATCTGTAAAAGAAACAAGTATGCTTTCGTCTCTGCCGGAAATCGCAGAGTTGGTGGTTGCTTCTGCACAATTACCGTCGATAGCTACGTGTCCGTCCAATGAAGTGATAGTTGGTAAAATTTGCGTTTGATTATTTCCTAATAAACCATATACACAAACTGCCTCTTGCTGCTGCGAACCGCTGTTTTTATAATCCAAATCAACAATATCAAAAATAACATTGCTAGATACTTCAGAAAGGTCGTAAGTAAGAACTACTTTATCATTTACATCATGCGGCTCGATACCTAGGCTCAAACCTGCATAATTTTCATATGTATCTTGTAAAATACCATCAGCATCCGCTACATTAATGTCGAATGTCTGGCTGCCTACTGTGTAGCTGCCTGCTAATGCATTTGTCTGCCAATCAATTCCGTTATCACTGAAGTCCAAAGTGTTTTCATCACATACTGCGGGCGTACCTGCACATGGTACACATACTGCACCACCACAAGCCAATATTGTTTCTACATCATTAATCGTCAATGGATTACCATCATCACATGCTTGTGTAATACTTGGTGCATTATCACAAGTTAATGTAGTACATGAAGGATTGCATGATTTTGTTGTAAAACCAAATTCATCACCAATGTAAATTTTAGAATAACTTGGGTCAGCCGCAGGAGAATTATTGCCCGAGCCATACTCAATAACGATTCTGTCCACACACTCCGTAAATTCAACCAAAACGCTTTCCTCTTTGCCTGATTGAGAAGAGTTAGCCGTAGCTTCTACACAATTACCATTGATATCAACGCTTCCATCGTAAGAAGTAATCACAGGTAATACTTCTGTACCGGGACCGCTCGCACCATCAATGAAGCCATATACACAAACACCTTCTTGCTGATTAGAAGAACCTGCTCCATAAGTTTTCAAATCAAAATCTCTGATTTTGAAAGAAACGAAATCTGCTGTTTGTGAAAAATCATAAGTAATCGTCACTTTGTCATCCACATCATTTGGGTCGATACCAATTCTGATTCCGTTGCCGGATTCTTTTGAGAAAGGACCTTCGTGGTCATCTGTGTACAAGATATTATCACTGTCATCTATGCTTACGGTGTAAGTCATATTACCAACAGTGTATGTGCCTGAAAGGGCATTATTTGTCCAGTCGATACCTGCATTTTCAAAGTCCAAAACATTCTCTTCGCAAGAAGGCTCTAGGCCTTGACATGGCACACATACGCTACCATCACAAGCGATTTCTTGCTGGTCGTTGAGCGTACACGGGTCGCCATCATCACAAGAAACTACAGTTGTAGAACCTGCACAGCCTTGAGAAACACCTTGACATGGTACGCAGATGCTACCATCACAAGCCACTTCTTGCATGTCGTTGATTGTACATGGATCACCGTCATCGCAAGCCACTACGGTAGTTCCACCGTTAGAACAATCTTGTAGTGTACCTGCACATGGTACACATACGCTACCGTCGCAAGCAACTTCCTGTACATCATTTGCAGTACATGGGTCGCCATCGTCACAAGCAACTGTTGTTGTTGGTCCGTTTGAGCAATCAGGTGTAACTGTACCTTGACATGGCACGCAGATGCTACCATCGCAAGCCACTTCTTGTGTGTCATCAATCGTACATGGGTCGCCGTCGTCGCAAGCAACTGTCGTAGTTACATCTGTCGCACAATCCTGAAGCGTACCTTGACATGGCACACAGATGCTACCATCACAATCAGAAACTGTTTGTACATCATTTGCAGTACATGGGTCGCCGTCATCACAAGTTACTACCGAAGTTGGTGCATCAGCACAGTCTGCGGGTTCACCTTGACATGGTACACATACGCTACCATCACAATCCAAGATAGTCTCTTGGTCGTTCACTGTACATGGGTCGCCATCGTCACAAGCCTGTGTAGTTACAGGACCTGTTGCACAATCAGGACAAGCTCCCTGACCAACATTGATATTGATAGATTGTAAAGTACCACCTACCATGACAGAAAGTATATCAGTACCGGCAGTAGTAGGGTCATAAGTCAATACAGCTTCTCCGTTTTCATTGGTCATTGCTGTTCCTGCGGATGAGTTTGTACCTGAAATTGTATAGGTAACAGGCGCATTAGGAACAGGATTACCACTAGGGTCTGTTACAACTAATGTAAGCGAATAAGGCTCACCTGCAGTAGCAGTTCCCGGAATGAAAGTGAAGAATAAATTATCAGGATTGACGGTCGTTACCATATAACTTGACGTAGTTCCGTCAGTAGTCGTAATCATAATCATGTCCATACCCGAATTGGTAGGCGTGTAATCAAGAATGGTTTCTCCATTCGGTCCGGTCGTCAATGTACCCGTACTTGGGTTTGCACCAGTAATGGTATAAGTAATCGGCTCATTCGGAATTGGATCGCCGTTAGGGTCGGTCAGCGTAATTGTGGTAGAGGAAGGATTGCCGGGATAGACCGTTGGGTCGCCGGAAAATGTAATAAATGTAGTCGGTGTAGGGTCTTCGACGTTGATAGTATAACTCAAAGTCGCACCATCAGTAGTTGTAAACGTCACCATATCCATACCCGGATTGGTAGGCGTATAGCTAATAATCGTCTCACCATTCGGTCCGGTTGTCAATGTACCCGTACTTGGATTTGTTCCTGTAATGGTGTAAGTAATCGGCTCATTCGGTAGTGGATCGCCATTGCCGTCTGTTACCGTAATTGTAGATGTGTATGTATCCCCCAGAGTCACAGTTTGTTCCCCTGAAAATGTAATTATTGTGGGTAGTGTAGAATTGACGGGCAACTGCTGTGTTACACCACCAATCGTAATTTCGACAATATCCGAACCCGGATTATTGAGTGGGTAAGTAAATATTGCTTCTCCATTGGGTTCTGTCATAGCTGTTCCGGAGTCAGGATTCGCACCTGTTACAGTATAGGTGATAGGCTCATTGGCAACAGGATTGCCATTGGCATCCGTGACAACTACCATAATCGGATAAGGCTGTCCCACTACGGGAGTGCCTCCGGTTACGGTATAAGACAAACTAGGCTGAGGTTCATTTATTGTAATGATACCATCATTCCTAAAAAGTCCGTTGTTGACATCTGTTGTAAATGCGTCTGTACCAGTGCTTGTTACGGTATAGGTGATTGTGGCTTCACCATTGGCATCTGTATTGACGACCATTGGCGAAAGTGGGTGTGTACCGGTCACTGCATATTCGACAGGTATGCCCACCCAAGGAGCGCCGCTGGCATCAGTAAGTAATGTGGTGATAAAAACCTCATCACCTACATTAACCAGTGTGGAATTAGAATAACTTACGCTTTGTGCGTTGGCATTTGTTGAAAATAATAAACAGCAACACACCATGACAAAGCATGATATAGAAAATGTTATTTTTCTCATGGTAGATTTATTTTGATTGAATGGTTTTAAATTTTTGATTTTTGATTGAATACGACAATCAAAAATTTCTCGTTCAAAAATCTAAAATTATTGGTTTTCTATTTTTCGATAACAACTAATGGCTTGGACACGGATTGCCACGTTGTTGTTTGGATATTGATGCGATAAGTACCTGCTGACAAGGATTTTAAACTTACATTGTAATTTTGTACACCTTGCTCAAGGTTTATCGCTTGTGTGCTAATTGTTCTTCCGACTGCATCAGAAATAACAACATGACCTGCCCCGCGTGTATCTGTCGAGTTAATCGTCAGATTTACAGGAGTACCGGTTGTAGCAGGATTTGGAAATACATGAATGGCATCACTTACTGCAATTGGGTCATCAATATCGACCATCACAGAAGTGAAATCTTGGACATCTCCTTCGTTGATACGAGATAATTTGTTATTTCTTTTCTCCGAAATGTACGTTGGAGGAAAATTATCGGCTCTCAACCAAGTCAGGTTTAGTTGAGCATCAGGGCTTTTCAATTGGAAAGCCAATCTGCCGACTTTTGTCCATTCATCAGCGTTGATTCTGATGCCTTCACCTCCAATAAGTTCTACATTATAAGAGATGAGATTTTTAGCAGAACCATTCAAATGGTGTGGCGCGTAAAAACTCTGCGCTACCTGTCCTGAAACAGCCAATTCTTGTTGAATTGTAACGCTCGGTTGGTTGGCATTATAAGAAAAAACGGCATCTTCATTAAATGAGAAGCGGAAATTCTGTTCTGCCAAATTAAACTCCTTGTCGGAGGTGGTGGCTCGCATTTCTACGTCAATGAGAGCAACACCGACTTCTCCCGATTCTACTTGCACAAATCGGAGGTCGTATTCGCCTTCAGCAGCCCACACGGATAAGGCTAAAGAAAGCAAAAATACGACACTTAACATGATTTTTAACGATTTCATAATAAGTGTTGAAATTTATAATAATAAAAAATATGTATAAGACAATACTATCCTAACCCTTCAGAAGAGAAAGGTACTGTGGAATAATCGGAAGCTTGGATGAAATGGGTTGTAGAGTAGAATATATATTTAGGCAAAGAAAATGGCTAAACATTACTTATACAAATCTACACAATTTTTACGTAATAAGTTGATAAAGTAACGCTTATACAGAATGTTTTTTTATTTTTATAGAATTAAAAAAAATGCGAAAAGGTACTTTTATATCATTTTTTTTGTAAAACGAATTATTTAGAATGATAAAAATTACTTGTCACATAGTACGAAAATATTACCTTGAATTGTGACTGGAAATATTCTTTTGTGTAATTAAACATTAAAATAAAAATTAATAGGTAATTATGCTGCTTTACCTTAACTACATATAATTTATGAAGAATTGGTTAAAACAAAAAATGCAAAACACCTTGATACAATCAAGATGTTTTGCATAAAAATAGGGGATAAAAATTGATGTTTTTGAAAACTTATTGCTTCGCAAATTTTTCACTTATCAGTATATTTTCAGACCTTAATTGTACAAAATAAAAACCTGAATTTAATTCGCTGAGATCCAATTGGATATTAGATAAATCGTTTTCATCATGTGTGTATTGACGAATAATTTTACCCGTAATATCCAAAATATTCAATTGAAAATCAGAATTGCTTGGTAAATTATAATAAATATTGATTTGGTCTTGAACCGGATTGGGCATAAGTGTCATTTTGGGCGTATCAATATTAGCGATTTGTTTGGCTTCTATCGCATCATCATTTATGACCAATTGAGGTACACCACCCACTATACAAAATGAATTGGACTCCGAACTTCCGAATCTGCCACCACCTGATGCCACAGTATTACCATTGGCATCGGTGAGGGTATAATTGCCACACATTAGGCGCGGAATACCATTGAATACACCACCCAAGCCTAAAGTAGCAATATTGATACCCGTCAAAACGGTAGTCGTACGGCGTGGACACATACCATCGTTTGCCGAATCAGATACGACAAGGTCGTAGCAACCATCCGGCAAGCATACATCTTCAGTTGCAGAAACATCGCCCATATTGTACGTGCCGCCTGATGCTACGGGTGCGCCGTTGGCATCTAATATTTCCCAACTTGTTTGTTGTGGATTGTCGTCAAAAGTAAAATTCAAACCCATTGACGCACAAGCATTGCAAGACGTCACAGGTTCAGTTCCCGTTTCCGTTGAATTGTGGAGACTCGCCTCGTTGGTATCTATATAGGTCTGCAAATCCAGAAATGCCTGACAATCATCTTTCAGATAATAATCCATCCAAAGACAAGTCGAAGTCAGCATTTGGTTGTGTTGGTCTGCGATAGGAATGAAGCCGCCACAAAACTCACCCGTTGTACAGATAGAAAAGCCGCTTGCTGCACCAAATTGACAGTGACTACCGCCGATAATATCCAAATAAACGTGGTAAGGCGCGGCAGGCAACGCATTATACATATCAATCGGTGCGCCGCCGTTCTGTACCACACAATCGGACGTACCTGCAAGTGTAAGCGTAGGAATCGTGATATTTGGCGCAGCACCAATAGAAGAAACGGGTGCATTGGTTTCGGCTGCGGCGAGTGTTACCATTGTCGTGATATTGGGATTACTCGCTGCTGCTGCCCACGATGCGCCGCCGCCCATAGAGTGTCCCATAATCGCACTTGTACCCAGAATACTACCGGAAAAAGGCGTACTCGCTCCCAATAAATGGTCAATCAGGAAAGACATATCCAATGAGAATTGTTCGTGATTGGGGAAAGGGATAACGCTGCCTTCGGTAGTCGGAAAAGCAATAATGTATCCCTTCGAGGCATAAGCATTACACCAAACATCGTATTCGCTGACAGCAATGGCAAAGCCGTGACCGAAGACGATAACAGGAAATTGCCCTGCTGCAACAGGCGCATTTGCTCCGGCAGCAGTTGCCGGATAACAAACTTCGTAACCAATATTACGATTGCCGCGCGAAGGGTCTTGAACGCTCAAACTCTGCGTCCCAACTTGAAATTGAGCCGTAGCTAAAGCCGTAAAAATAAAAAGTGAAATGGTAAAGGAGATAATGTGTTTCATGTTATTTGTGTTTTGTTAATAATGGTTGGAATTGGATAATCAATTCTGTAAAAATAAAAAAATATTCGTACTAAAAAAATATTTATATCAACTAACTGAACCCAATAAACCAATCAAATAATTCAATAAAAATTTCCCATATAATATGCCCGATAAAAACTACCCGGCAATTCCACATGCCATAAAAATGTTCCCGCCGAATCCGTAATAAAAATAGCGCGTTGCACACTATTGGCGAAAAGTACTTTATCTTCATCGACCATCGCACAACTGCTTTGGAAGTAGGAATAAAAATCTTCGGGAAGTTCGATTTTCAAGTTAGTAGTGGCGGTCATATTGGTTTCGTCAAGCTCAAAAACGAGGGCGCGGGAGGTTTCGCGGACGCCATTTTTGCCATTGTCGTAGAGCATCAAATCGCCGTTGGGCGTCAGGTGAATAGCGTGTTGGAGGTAAAAATGGTCGTCTGCATCCATCGAAAAATCGCCATTGATACCAAGTCGCCACATGACGCTGCCATCTTGCGTATTGACTTTCCAAACTTGATTGAAATTGCGAACAGATATAAGCAAATTGCCATCCGTATCGTAAGCAAGCGCATTGGAGTGCGTCCAGTCTGTGCGAGTGACGAGGATGTCGGGGTCATCAAGCGGGTTGGCATAATCGAATAAATTCCAACGCCATTTTTCCGTTCCATCCGGTGCAAATTGAATGATATTATCCGAGATCACCTGTTCGCTCGTACCGCCGCCGACACTGCTAAGGTCAAAATTTTGTGCATGGATACCCAATGTCAACATATCGCCTTCGTCATTTTGTAATAATTCATGGTGAATCAAATCGCTGTAATCCGCATTGTATTGATACCTTCGAAATTCATTCCCAAAGAAGTCCATTTCCAAATAATCCAATGAACCCAACATGACCGCCAGCGTGTTTTTTTCGGATAATGTATGCACCTGTGCCAGCCCGTCAAATACCTCGTACCATACAATTCTCCCCTGATTGTCCAATACGAATACAGCACCCGGCGCAGTAGTATGTGCGAGTATATATCCGTCAAAATTGAGGTCAAGATTATGATGAATCACCTGCGGTAATGTGCCGGGCAATGCTTCCGTCGTAAAGGTGTATAATTCGCTAAAAAATTCACAAGAATCAAGCACCGCAACGGCTTGAAAAACATAGTCGCTTTCTGCCAACATATTAATAAGCGTTATATTGTGTACACTTGAATTTTCGGACAAAACAGAGCGTTTCATTTCATCGAAATCATCTGCTAACCAATAATTTATGTAAGTCTCTGCATTATCTGATGTTTCAAATTCGACATCTACACGCAGCTTGTTTTTTGTATGCGGTTTAATGACTACATTATTAATCAAGATAGTATCCTGACAAGCAGAATCGGGTGGGGGAGGGGGCGGCATTTCGTCGTTTTCGCAAGCGGGAATGATGAAAATTATTATTAGCAGGTATAGTAGAAAGGCGCATTTTTTTAGCGAATGAATGTGTGTTTTATTTTGTTTAGTGAAAAAAGTCATAATATGAATTTTTTATTCAAATAAAAAATATGTATAACGCGAATAGGACACGGGTTGAATGAAAATGAAAATTAAAATGAAAACACCAAATATTCAAAGCTGACAATAGGCGTTTTTTCATTTTCATTTTCATTGAAATAATTTGTCAAATAGAACCAATTACTCCTGCCTCCAAAGGGGGAGATATATCGTGCTTTCTGTTCACAATTTAAATATAAAAAATTAATAATCAGTTAAATACAGTTTAAATAAAATGACACTACGGTGAAAAGTGTGGGTCAGTAAAACTAAAATGCTTCCAACGGGTTTTAACCCATTGCCCCGCCTCACAATGGGTTAAAACCCGTTGGAATAATCTACGCTTTAAAATTTTACCCATAGTTTTCACCGTAGTGCCAATAAAATTATTGTTCAGTAGAATAGCGTCAATGTGTTCGCCAATTTTGAATTTTGAATGAAAAATTTTGAATGACAAAAAGTATTAATTTTTAATTATCAATAAAAAACAAAGTAAAATTTGGTTCTTTGACATTTTTTGCAAATAGTATCTCACGCGGAGAACGCAGAGGTCGCAGAGAATTGATTGTTAGCACTCTGCGTTCTCTGCGAACTCTGCGTGAAATACAAGTTTTATTGAATTTGCAAAAATTGTCAAAGACCCTAAAATTTAAATTCATTCATCATTCAAAATTTGGCGAAGACATTGTAGCGTGTCACCTAAAAAAAATCAAAATTGCTCCAAGTGCTGTCAATGCTAAAATCAATTGGCGATACTGCTGCTCTTTGATTAATTTGACGATGCGAATACCAATGATAAAACCAATAAATACAGCCGGTGCGAGGCGTAAATTTAAGGCGAATGTTTCAGCCGTAATGGTTTCCCAAACAAAAATATGAAAAGGGAGTTTGAAAATATTAATGATGAAAAACAGACATGCGGCTGTGCCGATAAAGTCGTTTTTGGGCATTCGCATAGCGAGAAAAAAGATATTGGCAAATGCCCCGGCGAGGTTGCCTATCATAGTCGTGAAGCCTGCCACTAAGCCCATGATTCCGCCAAACCACCAATAGTCGGGAACGGTTTTGGACTTGCGCTTGTCCCACCAATACATCATCACTACGCTAATCAGGATAATGGCTGCCATACCGCGTTTGAAGACGACTTCGGGGATGTCTTTGCCTATCCAAGTAGCGAGTATGACCCCAAGCATCATCCAGGGGATTAATTGCAGAAGATACTGCCATTTGACATGTCGGCGATAATAAATGACGGCAATAATATCGCCGACAATCAGCATGGGCAGTAAGATTCCCGTAGAGGCTTTACTCCCAAAAACGATGGCAAATAAGGTGACGGAAATTAAGGTGATGCCCTTGATTCCGGCTTTTGAAATACCTACAACGGCTACCGCCAACAGTGCCAATGCCCACTGATGCCAAGTGAGGTCGCCGAAGAATTGATGAAACAAAGTATTGACATGGGAAAAGAGCATAGTAGATGGTAATTTGTAACTTGCGTTCAATAGTAAAAGTATGACTAATAAATTATTTACCGATAAAAGCACACAAGTATTTTCAAGTTTCTTGATGATATTGCTGATGACTTGCTTTTCATCTTGCCAATCCAATGAAAAAAGTACATCGCAAGACCCCTTCAAAATTTTTCACGAACAATATTTACAAGAAATCGAAAAAATACCTATACGTACCGACACGACAAATGCCCACGCCGGAATGGTTTGGATACCCGACGGTACATTTGTGATGGGCGGCAATGGCGGTGCACAATCCCGCCCCGACGAATACCCGCAACACGAATGTACAGTCAAAGGATTTTGGATGGATACAACGGAAGTGACCAATGCTCAATTCAGGGAATTTGTGGACGTCACAGGCTACGTGACGATAGCGGAACGTGAGGTTAATTTGGCGCAAATCAAAGCACAATCAGGCGGCGTATTGCCCGAAGGTGTGAGTACCGAACCGGTTTCTATGGTCTTCGTAACGCCCACTCGTGCGGATGCGTATTGGTGGGAACTGAAACCCGGCGCATCGTGGCGACAACCGCAAGGGGAGGGCAGCGATTTGAAGGGAAAGGAAAACCACCCGGTGGTGCATGTGGCGTGGTACGATGCGATGGCGTATGCGCGTTGGGCAGGAAAACGCTTGCCGACAGAGACAGAATGGGAGTATGCCACACGCGGCGGTTTGGCAGAAAATGTCTATTTCTGGGGGAATAATTTTTCAGCCTCCGCCATCTCCGCGAATTATTGGCAAGGCAATTTCCCGATGAAAAATTATAATTTAGATGGACACGAACGCACCGCTATGGTAGCTTCGTATCAACCCAATGCTTATGGTTTGTACGATATGGCAGGCAATGTATGGGAATGGTGTGCGGATTGGTATGATGAAGGTTTTTATAAAAAGAAAAAATCGGCTACGAATACAAATATTCTACCCGAAACGTACTACGATTCCACTAATCCCGGTATGCCGCAAAAGGTAGTACGCGGCGGTTCTTTTTTGTGCAATGAAAGTTATTGTACCGGCTATCGCAATGCCGCAAGAATGAAATCAAGCCCCGACACAGGATTGGAACATACGGGATTTAGATGTGTAATTGATAATGGTTAATGATTAATGGTTAATGGTTAATTTTTGAAAGAAATTTATTTCATAAATTTATTCCAAGATATAAAATAAGAAAAAATAAACCATAATTTAATTTTTAATTTATTAAAAATAAAATTTATTAACCATTAACCATTAACCATTAACCATTAACCATTAACCATTAACCATTAACCATTAACCATTAACCATCATATGCCAAATCCCAATCCTTCCACACCACTTCATAGCCTGCCTCGCGAATGACGGCTGCCACTTCTTTGGGACTGCGTTTGTCGCTATTATCGAATTGTTCTAATGACTCCGGGAATACGGAATAGCCGCCGGGATTTGCCTTTGAACCGGCACTCATGGAGGTGATGCCGATTTGGAAAATATGATTGCGAAATTGCTGTGTTTCGCGAGTTGAAATGGATAGGTCAATTTCTTCATTGAGGATGCGGTAGGCACAGATGAGTTGTACCAATTCGCGGTCATTCATCACTACTTTTGGCTCAAGATAGCCCTCTGCCGGACGCAAGCGTGGAAATGATACCGAGTAGCGCGTCTGCCAATAGGTACGCTCCAAATACTCCAAATGTAAGGCATTAAAAAAGCTATCTGTGCGCCAATCTTCCAAGCCAATCAATACGCCCACGCCGATTTTTTTGACACCTGCGCGCCCAAGTCTATCGGGTGTGTCTAGGCGATATTTGAAGTTGGATTTTTTGCCTTTTGGGTGGTGTATTTTATAATCTTCTTCGTGATAGGTTTCTTGATAAACGAGTACCGTGTTCAATCCAAGCGGTACAAGTTGCTCATAATCAGCTTGGTCGAGCGGTTGTACTTCCATTGAGATATGCGAAAAATGCGGACGAATGATTTTGAGCGCCTCTTTGAAATACTCTACGCCGACTGTCTTATTTGCCTCGCCCGTTACCAGCAGAATATGGTCGTAACCCATTCCTTTTATCGCGAGTATTTCCTGTAAAATTTGTGTACCATTGAGCGTAGTGCGTCGCATGGGATTATCCAAACTGAAGCCGCAATAGGTGCAGATATTCTGACATTCATTAGAAAGATACATTGGCGCGTACATCTGTACCGTCTTGCCGAATCGCTTCATGGTGAGTTGGCGACTGAGTTGCGCCATTTGCTCCAAATAAGGCATCGCCGCAGGCGAAATCAAGGCTTTGAAATCCTCTAAATCGCGCTCCGGTTTGCTCAATGCCCGTTCTACGTCCGCGCCCGTTTTGGCATAGATAGACGCCTTGACTTCATTCCAATCGTATGTGCTAAATAAATCTGTAAACATTCGTGCAAATTTACACTTTTTCCCGATTTGTAGAGAGAATTTATGAATTCTCTCTACAAATCGGAAGGAACTATGATTACGGATTAAAACAAGTATTTTACCTATTTAGTTTTTGAAAAATACTAAAGCAACTCACATTGACATTTTTACGTCTAAAAAGTATCTATTTACCAAGTAATCAAAATGAAATATATTTATACTTTTTTTAGTATTTTGATAATACTATGCACTGCAACGATGGCTTTTCGTTGGATGCAGCCGCCTCCTGCGGCTTGTGACAACACCTTATTTGCTTATGGGATTATTGCAGATTGTCAATATTGTGACTGCCCTCCCGGCGGTAATAGTTACTTTGGCAATTCCATTCCCAAATTGCAAGAAGCAGTCGATACTTTTAATGCACAACAAGTGTCTCATGCCCTGCATCTTGGAGATTTCATTCAACGTGATTTTGTGAGTTATGATGCAGTAGAACCGGTGTATAGTTCGATGGATTCGGCGCATTATTACACACTGGGCAATCATGAATTTGATGTTGCTGGGAATGAAAAACCCTTATTAGTTTCACGACTGGGAATGCCGGATTATTATTATGATTTCACAAAATATAATTGGCGTTTCATCGTCTTAGAATCTACAGAATTAGCCTTTTATAGTGAAGAAGCTCACCCCGATAAAGTAGCAGAACGCGATACACTCTGGGCGCAAATTAGTGGTCAACCAAATGCGAGAGCCAATAGCGGTGGAATGAGTCAAGAACAATTAGACTGGCTGGAGAATACGCTTACCGATGCAGAATCAAAAGGACAAAAAGCCGTTCTTTTTTCTCATCATCCGGTTTGGCCACTCAATCATGCTACACTGTGGAATTATCAGGATGTGATTGATATTTTGGAGGCACATGATAATGTAGTCGCATACATGAATGGGCATAATCATGTAGGCAATTATGCCATAAAAAACGATATTCATTACGTCACTTTTCAAGGAATGTTATTGACGCCTGATGAAAATAGTTTTAGCGTGGTTGAGGTATTCAGAGATAGATTGGAGGTGAATGGCTACGGGCGACAAGATGATTTTACGCTGCCATTTTCTCCCGAAAATCAAGCCCCACAAGATATTTTATTAGATAATTCAACGATAGATGAACTACTTCCTCAAGGTACGCTCGTAGGTAATCTGGTAGCATTGGACACAGATTATGCAGACTTTACAGAACTTCAATTTGTACAAGGAGCAGGTGATACACACAATTCATATTTTTATATTCAAAATAATCAATTATTTACTAATGCAATATTGAATGCAGATGATAGTCCGTTTTCAATACGATTGCAAGCAATGGATTGTAGCGGCGCGACTTTTGAAAAAACATTTTCCATCAATGCAACACCTACCTGCGTGGCAACGGACTTTTATGTATATATGGAAGGAGCATATAGTACTGTTACCGGAAGAATGAATACGCACCTGAATATCACTCGTCGTTTATTGCCGGGACAAACGCCTATTTCCGGACTAGCTACGCCTACACCTGCGGGGCAACCTTATGCACAAGCCCCGTGGAATTATAATGGAAATGAAGGTGACAATTTTAGCGATAATGATTATCCTTCAAATGTGGTAGATTGGGTCTTGGTATCATTGCGTACTTCTCCTTCTACTGATTCGGAAGTCGCCAAAGCTGCCGGATTGTTGTACAGAGATGGTCGTATTGATTTGTTAGACAATTGTTTACGATTGTCAGATGGGGAGAGTTATTATGTTGTTGTAGAACATAGAAATCATTTGCCTGTGATGTCGCACATGCCTGTGACCGTTGCTAATCGTAGTTTGAATTATGATTTTAGAACACAAAACAGCTACAACACACAAGCCTCTTTTGGTTCAAAAGAAGTCCAGTCAAATGTATGGGTAATGTATGGCGGCAATATGCTCACCAATGCCGATGATTTCGGCTACCAAGTGAATGGTGATGATAAGATTTTATGGTTTGATGAAAATGGAATTTTTGATACTTACACGCCTTCCGACATTAATTTGGATGGTGATGTCAATGGAGCAGATAAATCTATTTGGGCAGAAAATAATGGAATATCTTCAAGCGTGCCGAGGTGATTTTGTTTATTGAATAGGTTTAAGTTGGACTTATTAATGCGAATAACGGGGTAAATGGCTACCCGTCTAACTTTGCTCAACCCTGATAATCAATGTTTTATGATTTTTTTCCGTAAAACGCTGATTTTTAAGATTTGGTGATGCCTGACACTTTCAAAGTGTCCGTCATCTAAAGCAAACTTAGACGGATAGCCGGGTAAATTTATAATGCTTTGAAAATCAGGAGATATAGATGGAAGGCGGCTACCCGTCTAACTTTGCCTAAAGCGAATACTCGTCAGACGAATCACTTTATTCAGTGCGAATATTTTATGAGACAAATCACTACATTTCGCAAAACCTTCGTCAGACGAGTGTAATCCCGCAAGCAAACTTAAGCGGAGCCTGGAAGGCATTTTCAAAATGCCTTCCATCTACGCTAAAAATCAGTATTTTAATTCAACTGGTTATTCCAATGTGTTCGCCAAATTAAAAATTACAAATCGAACGCGAGTAATTTATTTATTTTTATTTTTGTAAATAATTAAATTTTAAATTAATACAAATTAAAATTATATTTAATTAGTAATCAAAAAACACTTAATACTCAATTTGGCGAACATATTGTTATTCGCATTAAACTAATCACTAACCCCAATTTAATGAATGGAACTAATTTGTATTGAATATCGTTTTTCATTTTTCATATAAAAAAATCAAAAACACGATGAAGTACAATATTGAATGGGTGAAAAATCAATACGAATCACATCCTAATCTCAAATATATTTTTTTCTGGGGACATCGCCCAAATGCTGATGGTAGCGTCGGGAAAAGCTGTTTTAGTCAATGGTGGGAAAGTGAGTTTGAACACGACGACCTACATTTCAAAACCGCCGAACATTGGATGATGTACAAAAAAGCCGAACTATTTGAGGACATGGCTATCGCCAAACGAATCCTTGATGTACGGACACCCGCAGAAGCCAAAAAACTGGGGCGACAAGTCAAAAATTTTGATGAAACGACTTGGTTGGCGCACCGCGAAGACATCGTGATACAAGGCAATCTCCTCAAATTTGGTCAACATGACGACCTCCGGGAATTTCTGCTCAAAACAGGTACACGCGTACTCGTAGAGGCAAGTCCTGTGGATAATATTTGGGGCATTGGATTGGCGAAAGATGCTGAAAATATCGAAAATCCTGATACGTGGAGAGGACTGAATTTGCTTGGTTTTGCCTTGATGGAAGTGAGGGAGTTATTGTCGGCGTAAATGCAGTTTAAACCACGAAGTTGGGGTTGTGTAAAAAGTCAAAAAAAGTAAAATATTATGTTTTTTACAATTTATAAAAAATTATTTCTAATGTGGTTTAGTTAAGATTTTTTTATCATTTTAATAAAATTAAAATTTATAAAATGCTATAAAATACGTTTACTAAACTTTGAAAGTTTAGTAAACGTAAGGTTTGCACCGTTTTTAAATTTATTAAGCTATGAATTAAAAATAAACCTAATATTATATTAAGAAAGGCTTTTTACACAACCCCAACTTCGTGGTTCAATTCGCTACTTGTTTACCTTTACAAACTCCAAAAAGTCAGAATTTTTAGCCACCATTAAATAACTCCATCAATTTGTATGACAGACATGTCTTTCACATCTGACGGGTATGCAAAGCTCTCAATATTTTCTTCTAAGAAAAATCGGAATCACAAGATAGACATTACTTTTTTTCTGTTATTTATTGCTTTTCATTTTGTTTTCTAATACATAACTTCCTATCTTAGTGTTAAAATTACACTTTTGAAATTATTAATGAAAACTATTAACTATGAGAAAAGTAAACTACTATACTTTTTTACAAAAGACTATCAGGCATGCTGCTGCCATGTTAGTCTTTTTTCTGTTTTGTGTGGGACTGTCGGCACAAAATATGACCGTTTCCGGCGTAGTCGCTGATGACGCCGGAGTAGGACTTATCGGTGTAACTGTTGTGGTGGCAGGTACCACAAATGGTACCGTTACCGATCTTGA
>CALHBW010000029.1 GCA_937930625.1 uncultured Saprospiraceae bacterium
ACCATACTACTATACATCGCCACGAAGGCACAAAGACACAAAGAATTTTAAAAATTATATTTACTTAATTATCAGCGATTTACCCTTTGTGTCTTTGTGACTTTGTGGCAAGGTTCTCATCATGTATAGTAGTATGTTTCCCGATAACTGTACGGGATAAACTTGTACTTCCACTTACTTAGATAATGCCTAGTTCGCGTCCCACCTTATCATAAGTATCAATGACATAATCCAAATGCTCATCTTCGTGCGAAGCCATAAAGCTGTTTCGCATCATAGCTTTGTTGGGCGGCGTAGCGGGCGAGATGAATACATTGACAAAAATACCTGCATCGTAAAGTCCTTTCCAGAGTTGAAATGCTTTGGTATCATCCCCAATAATGACCGCTACAATAGCGGTGCGTCCGGGCAATACATAATAGCCGAGTTTGGTCAAGCCTTCTCTGACTTTGTTGGCATTATAAGCGAGTTTATCCACCAATTCGGGTTCGCGTTTGAGGACATGCAAGGCTGCCAATGCCGAAGCCACCGAAGCCGGCGTAGGAGAGGCACTGAATATGAGTGCAGGCGAATGGTGTTTGAGATAATTGATAACGCGCTCTTCACCAACGACAAAGCCGCCGATAGAAGCAAGTGTTTTGCTGAATGTACACATCGTGAGGTCTGCATCTACACCAAATTCACTGGCAGTACCGCGTCCACCCTTGCCAATCACTCCAAAGGCATGGGCATCATCTACCAGAACTTGTGCTTGGTATTTCTCTGCCAAAGCCTTTATCTTGTCCATGGAGGCGATGCTTCCGAAGGCACTAAAAACGCCATCGGTGACGATGAGTTTGTTGTTGTTTTCGGCTTGTTGGAGACGACGCTCCAAGTCTTCCATATCGTTGTGTTTATATCGCAATACATTGACACTCATTGCGCCGCGTGCCTGCAAATTGCCGGATACTATACTGGCGTGATTATCTTTGTCGGAAATAATATAATCGCCCCTGCCGACCAAAGGTGTAATCACCCCTTGCCCCGTCTGGTAGCCGGTGCTAAAGAGCAGTGCGGCTTCTTGCCCCATGAAATCGGCGAGTTCTGCCTCCAGTTCTTCGTGCAAATCAATCGTACCGGTCAGGTAGCGCGACCCCGAACAACTTGAGCCGTATTTTTCGAGGGCGCGTATGGCTGCTTCTTTCACTTCCGGATGGGTGGTCAAGCCCAAATAATTATTGGAACCTGCCATGACAACGGGCTTGCCTTCCATCTGCACAACAGGTCCTTCACTCTCTTGTATAGCACGAAAATAAGGGTAAATACCTGCTGCCTTCACCTCGTCGGCGCGAGTAAATTCATAGCATTTTCGGAATAGTCCTCTAACTTCTGCTGTGGATTCAATGTTCTGCATTATCTTGTGAAAAATTTAATAAACGAATGAGTGAATATTTTTAATGCGATAATGCGTCAATAGAAAAATATTAGCATGTTTAAATTTGGCAATAAAATTCTTCCAATCTAAAATCAAAAATCGCTCAATCAAAAATTATTCACTCATTCATTGATAATATGGTAAACTCCTTGTTTGAAGAAAAATAAAACTTTCCTGTATGTTACATTTTTCAAATTCATCTTCATTTCACGGAAAGTTGTTCTCCACCCTGCATCATCTTTATTGGTGTGTGGACATCCAGCATAGCCCCAATTGACCAAACTATCCACCGCAAAGGTCAGTTTTTTTTGCAACTTATTTTCATAAATATCTTCAATGATAATTACGCGACGTGCCACACGGCACGATTCGCGCAATACTGCATCCGGTTCGTCGATGTGATGCAGCACCGTTAGGAGTAAAGCCACATCAAATGTATCGTCTTCAAATGGCATCTTTTGTCCGTCATATACCACCGGTTTTACACTATCATCATAGCTCAAATCCGCAACATCCAAAGGCGTCACTTCATAAGCCGCTTCGCGTAGCGTATGCGCGACCAATCCATTGCCGCTACCCACATCAAGAATCCTATCGTTTTCATTTAAATAGGGTAAAAACGGCTGTATTTTTTTATTGACCCACGCCCTTCCCCATCGCTGGAAATACATTCGACGTAAAAAGGATGTGCTATGTAAAAGATAGAGTACCAATGAGTTGAAATGAGTAAATCAATAGATGATTAAATGAGTAAATGGTGTTTCTGATTGAATTTTGCAAGTTAATGATTTCTTGCAATTGAATTGTCATTCACACCATAATAAAAAAATAACCGCCATTCTGACAGAGGTTCAGAATGGCGGTTTAGAAATTATGTATAGAGATAATTATTAAATTTCGTCATCAATGAGGTGGTCGATGAGGTCAATTTCATGCTCGTCATTCAAGCCTATAATTTGCTCGAAAGCGATAAAAGAAGCAATCGAAATCAAAGGAATTGCTACAAACAATCCCACTCCAAAACATAATATACCCGCTATGGCAATCAATCCAAGTACGAGACCGAAACCGAAGAAAGAAAACCATTGTTTAGTGATGATTTTGCGGCTGGCTTCCATTGCGGGCCAAAAATCCAAGCCTTTGAACGCTACAAAGTAGTACGCCCAAGACCAGGCAACGCCGAGATAAATCACGGGAATCATGACCAAAAATCCCATTGCTGTCAAGGCACCGATATTTACTGCCGACAAATCAGGTGCCATGCCTGACTCCAAATCGCCTATTAGCGCAAACATACTCACCCCGCCGACGATTAAGCCCGGAATCATAACAGCCATTATGATCAGTCCCGAGATAAGTCCTACAAGGAGTAAATGACCCGGATTGCTTTTGAAGCCATCAAAGAAACGCCCGAACTCTACCTGTTCGCCGCGTTGTATTTTATTGGCAACGATGGCAAAACCTATCGTAAATAAAGGTGAAAGCAATGTGCCCATCGGTACGATTGATAATCCTACCATAATGGCAAAAAAGACGACTAAAAAGCCGATGTATTGACCGGGTGCCTTTTTGAAGTTTGCCCAAGCCATGCTGATGTATTTGCCGATTTCGACTTGATAACCGTTTGAGATGAGGTCGTTAATTTTAGATTGCAAAGAAGCGTCCATATTATTTTAATTGGTTAAAAACTAAATGAGTGAATAAGTAAGTAATTCGGGTTACGAGTTACGGGTTAACGACCACAATGTATGTATTTTTCTTTTTTTATGTAAAATTCAATAGATAAAAATGATGTTTTTTTCGATAAGTGGACAATTTGCTAATAAATTATCATACAATCAAACACATTCTTGAACGGACAAATCAATACTTTTACGCGTTAAAAAAGACGAAAACACTTTATCATTCCCAATCATGCCCTATCTTTGGGCGTCTTTTGAAAAAGAAAAATAACATGAAACGATTTTTTTTGCTCTTCGCCATACTTGCAATTGGCATTAACACCCAAGCACAAGACGCAGGCGAATTTTCTATTGGTATCAAAGCAGGATTGAACTTTGCTACCTTTGCCGGTCCGACTGAACGATCGAGTACCGACACTCGTCTTGAATCCAACTCTGTGATTACAAGATTCCTCATTGCCCCTACATTCAGGTATGCACTTACGGATAGAACCGGATTGATAGCCGAAATTCAATATTCGCAAAAAGGCGGAAATTATTCCTATACCGGCGAATCATACTGGATTATAGAAGATGTAACGGCTGACCCCTTATATTTTTCGGGCAGTCGTTCGGTTTCTCTTAATGTCAATAATGGATATCTTGATATTCCGTTGATGTTTTACGGTAATCTGAACAGCAATGTCAACGTGCATGGGGGAGCGTATATTGGCTTTTTGCTCAACTCTACGGGGGCAGGGCAAATGACCTTTGACGCAGCTCCGCGTGATTTTGGTAGTAATATCGAAATAGATTTGCAACCCTTTAGTATCCAATTGGAGCATAATTATAGAACTGACCCGCAGGATAGTTTAGTTGTTATTTACCAGAATATCCGAAATCTCAATAGTACGGATGTTATTGAAAATTTTGGTGATGCACAAGTACAAACAGAGACTACGGCTTATCATGATTATGAAGAAGAAGCGGCTTTTTTGGATGAAGAAGGCAACTTTGCAAAGCAAGGCAATTTTTACAACAAGTTTGATTATGGCTTAGTTGGTGGTATAGAGTATCGTTTTGATACGGGATTGGGTGTCGGACTCAGAGCAAGTTATGGTTTGTCAGATATTACCAATAACGTTTACGATTATTCAAAAGTAAGTACTGTTGATCCTGATAATAACGACTTCACACGCGTTCTGCGTGAAGATAGAGATAGAAATTTCCTTCTTCAATTATATATAGGATTTGAATTGTAAAATGTGCTGATGTACTGACGTACTGATGTGCTGGTGTACTGATGTGCTGATGTTTATTTTTATACAAAATGCATTGGCACATCAACACACAAAAAACACGTTTAACATGAGAAATTTATTACTTACAACATTATTTATTTTCTGTGCAGTGTTTGCTCATGCACAAGGATTTTATGTGCAACCGGGCGTTTCGTACCTCACAAGTGCTACCAGTGAGATACTCGGTCCGAAAGTAGGCAATGCACTTACGCCCGGCTCTGAGGTCAACGGTACACTTTCCGGCTCTTACGGCGGTGGTTTGGGACTTGATTTGGGCATAGGCTATATGCTAAGTCGCAATTTTGGGATTGATTTGGGGGTATCTTATGTGCTTGGCTCAGATGTACTGACAGAGGAAGCGACACAAGGCAGCGACTTTGACCGTTCGTATGCCACCAACCGACGGTTGACACTTTCGCCTGCGTTTATCGTAGATGCGGGTAGTGAAACCTTGAGTCCTTTTGCGCGTTTTGGTATCATCGCTCCTGTGGCGGGGCAGACAAATGGCTTGCGCGAATCTAATAATGGCACATTGGTCGTTGGAGAGTTGATTAACTTTCTTTACCCTGATGGCGTGGATAAATTTGAGGCAGCATCTATCGCCAAAGGCAAACCTACACTTGGTTTTACGGCTGCTTTTGGTTTGCGCTACCAATTGAATGAAAAGATAAGTATCTTAGGCTCAATTGGTTATACGGGTTTACGCATCCATCGTAACACTTACGAAGTGACTCGCGCAGATGTTACATTACCCGATGGCTCGACAGAAAGCGTACTGCCTGTTCTTTCTTTGGGCGGTGCATACGCATATACCGAATATTTTGAGGAGGTAGATGCACAAGCACTCACTGCACATCAGGCAGCAGCAGGTGACAATTACGGCTCGAAAGATTTTCCGGCTTGGGAAACAGACCAAGGGGTGAGTTTTAGCACCTTGAATATAAGCCTAGGTGCTCGTTTTTCTTTTTAGAAAAATAATTTCGTTGTGCGGTGGGTTCTGAACTGTCTAATATTGCCCGACATTCACGCGGTCAAAGAATTTTGATAAGTCGATTTCTACAACATAGCTATGACCCGAATTTAGGTAGTCCAATGCCTTATCTATCGCATCGTGGCAACTCCTATTTGGGCGAAAACCGTAGCTGTAATCCGAAAATTGGGGGTCGTAGTGTTGCGACAAGCGTTGGGCAATTGCCTGTTGTAACATGCGGTCTAATATGGTTGGAATACCCAACAGGCGTACTCCACCCGTTTCTTGGCATGTATAGAATTGCAGTTGACACTTTTTTGAAATGTAAAATGTAAAATAATAAATGTAAAATGTAAAAGTTGTATAACGCGAGCGAACGCGAGACATTTCTTATTTTATTGATTTTTAATTTTTTAAATAATAAAAAAACATAAATGTATTGTACACGTACTACATCCCGATAGCTATCGGGATTTACATTTTAAATTTGATATTTTAGGCTATCCGTCTAACTTTGCCGAACTCAAGTTGCGGGGCGCACTCGTCTGACGAAGGTTTTTGTGAAATGTAGTGATTTGTCTCATAAAATATTCGCACTGAATAAAGGGATTCGTCTGACGAGTATTCGCTTTG
>CALHBW010000030.1 GCA_937930625.1 uncultured Saprospiraceae bacterium
AATTCTATTGAAAATAATACAAGTTGGGGACTCCACAATACAGGCGACGAGGTCAATGCTTGTAATAATTATTGGGGCGACCCGACAGGTCCTTATAATGCAAATAATAATCCCGGAGGACTTGGCAATCAAATCTCTGACAACGTACTCGCTGCGGATTGTTTCCTGACCGAACCAACCTACGTAGCCATCAATCCCACGATAACAGGAACATCATGCATCGGCGATAGTGACGGCAGTATTAGTTTGGAAGTAACAGGTGGAACGCCACCTTATGTCTATGAATGGAGTACGGGAAGTACAGATACGATTATTTCAGGACTTCTTGAGGGAGATTATAGTGTTACAGTCACAGACGCTGATTCTTTGACGGCGATGAGTACCTACACCATAGCCGACCCGCCACAAGTGACAATTACAGTAGATAGAGACACCATTTGCTTTGGAGATAGTATTATTTTGACGGCTAATTTTGCGAATACTACCAATTGGTCAAGCGGAGAAACAACAGCGCAAATTACCGTCAGCCCAACCACCGCAACGACTTATTATTTATCAGGTGAATATGCGGCAAATTGCCCGTATAACGACAGCATTAGCATCGAAGTCACGCCCTACAATCCTCCCGGAGAAGTCACCGATATGCTTCCGGCGAATAATGCGATGAATTTATTACCTCCGCTAAATTTATCTTGGATTCCTACGAATAGCACCACACACTACGATTTATATATTTGGCAAGTTGGCACAGACAGACCACCGGCACCCACAGTCGCGGATATAGCCGCCATCAATTATGAATACACAGGAACACTCGAATATGCAACGCCTTATAATTGGCAATTAATCGCCAAAAATGAGTGCTTTGAGACAGAAGGCGTTGTGCAGCAATTTAGTCTTAGAGAATTGCCTGACATTGTGGTGTCCAATATTTCTACTCCTCCAGAATCCGTTTTTTCAGGGCAGACTTTGAGCATTAGTTGGATAGTAGAAAATACAGGCTTGGGACAAACACTTGACCAACAATGGATTGATGCCGTTTATATCTCCACAGACAATACATTTGAACCGGGAACAGATATTTATTTGGGTGGAATTTCTAATTTTGAAGCCCTCAACCCGACAGAAAACTATCTACAAACCGCCGACCTCACGCTGCCCAATGGCATCGAAGGCAATTATTATGTATTTGTCAGTACCGACCATTATGGCGCATTATTGGAAACGAATAACGATAATAATGTCCTTTCAAGTCCGGGTCCGATTTTGATTGAATTGACGGATTGGCCCGATTTGGTGGTGAGCAATATTTCTATTTTGGGAAATACGACCGTATTTGCAGGCGGTACGGCAGACATTCAATACCAAGTCACCAACGATGTATCGTATGAAGACCCCTTCAGTGGCGGAACAGTGATTCACAGTTGGAAAGACCGTATTCATTTGTCGCAAGATAGTATTTTGAGTGGGAATGATTTTTTATTAAAAACCATCACGCACACGCAAGCAGACGGCGAGCAAATGATGGCAGGAGAATCTTATACGGAAACGCACACCGTTAATATTCCCAATATTTTTGAAGAAAATTCGACCTACTTTATATTGGTTTCTACTGACATTCAAAATAAAGTATATGAATATTTGTTTGATTATAATAATACTTCTGCGAGTGGCGATTCGCTCACGTTAATTTATCTTCCGCCCAATATCAGACCAACAAGCATCACCGGACCTGCTGCTGCCAACAACAAAGATATGATTAGTATCAATTGGGAAGTCATCAATGACGGTGTAGGCACAGCAACGAATAATTGGCGCGATAGAGTTTTCCTCTCTCCCAATTCCAATAATTCCATCGAAGCAAATGATGTAGAAATTACCTCTCAATATCAAACTGCAGATTTGGCACCCGGCGTAACATACAGCCGACAGAAAACCATCATCGTTCCACCGGATATTGGCGGCACTTACCACCTCAAAATATTTGCAGATGCCAATAATAACGTCAATGAATTGGACAAAGAAGACGACAACATATTGGTCAGTACGCCGATTGATATTCAAACTGCCGATTTGCATCCTCTCTCTCTTAATACACCTAATTTCACTGTTGCAGGGCAATACCTTACGATTGATTGGTTGCTATCAAATATCGGGTTGGGGAAAATTAATTCCTCTAATTGGGAAGATGCTTTTTACCTCTCCCCTACCTCCACTTTCGATGAAAATACAGCCATTGAAATTGACAAATACAATCAATTAGCTGTACTTCAATCCGGCGATAGTCTTAGTCGTTCATTGAATATGCTTTTACCGGAAGATTTAGCTGAAGGCAATTATTATTGGACCATAAAAGCCAATGCAAATAATGGCGTATTTGAAAACGGCGATACGCTTAATAACATTTTCACAAGCCCAAATCCTATCTTTATAGAGGGATTTCCGCCTGCGGATTTGGAAATCACTCAATTTAATGCGCCGGATACTACGCTGGCAGGTGTCAATATTCCGGTTGGATTTACAGTCTTGAATAATGGTCCCGGAACAACTTCGTCCGTTTGGATAGACAGAATTTACCTGACCGATTCTCCCGTTTGGGTACATCCCGACAGTGCAATTTTACTGAAACAACTCGCTGCAAATGAATCCATTGTAACAGGTGGCACTTATGAGCAGCAAACAACTTTGAGCCTGCCGATGTTGCCCGGTACAGTAGCCACCAATACCTGTTATCTCTACGCATTTGCCAATTCAAGTGCTAGTTTATACGAAGGCGGAAATATGGCAAATAATATCTTGCGAAGCGACCCGATTCACGTCATTGCACCGAATACGGATTTGGATGTATTTTGTTTTATGCCATCAAATGATACTATTTATTCGGGCAGTACGATTGATATTAGCTGGACGGTTGAAAATCTCGGTGATTCAGCCGGCTTGGACAATTATTGGTATTGGTATGATGGTATTTATTTATCGGAAGATACCTTATTTGATGCTTCGGATGAATTTATTTTTGATTATGTCATTTCCAATACAGAAGTGTCGTACAATAGTTATGACAGAAGCAATCAGGCACTTGATATTCCCAACGGTATTTCGGGCGATTATTACCTGTTCATGGTAGCCGACCATACCAATCTCAATTTCGATACCGATTTCAACAATAATCCTTCCCTACGCACACATAACGATTGCGAAATATTGCGGGGAAATAATGGTTTACCCAAGCCCCTTCACTTTATCACGCCGCCCTCTCCTGATTTGAGTATCCAAAGTTTTGACGCGCCAATGAATGGCATATCCGGTCAGCCCATCACAGTGGATTGGTCGGTTAAAAACAATGGTCTTGCAGCTACCGCAAATGATTGGAACGACAAAATCTACCTCTCTACAGACCTCACATTGGATGAGGATGATGTATTGCTCTCCACTCATCCGCATGAAGGCACACTGGCAATTGGCGATACCTATTCTGTCAATGCTACGGACGTATTTTTGCCCATAGATGCAGACGGTATTTATGTCCTCATATTTGCCACCGACGCAGATGATACGGAGTACGAACACGAGGCAGAAGCCAATAACATCCTCACGACTTACATCACCATCGAACAACCCATGCCCTCAGATTTGATAGTCACTCAAATCACAAATCCAAGTGCCGGAACGGTAGGTCAAAATTTCGACGTGACTTGGACAGTGCAAAATACGGGTACAAATCCGGCAACAGGCTTTATGCGCGAAGCCGTTTATTTATCGACTGATACGATTATGGATACAGACGATGTATTGGTTGGTATTTTGGATAATAATATCAATTTAGCTCCGCTTGCTACTGCTACGCATACCTTGAGTACGCTGTTGCCGGGTATAGAATTGGGTGAATATTATATTTTGGTGGAAACGGATTTATTGAATAATATTTTAGAAACGGATGAAACGAATAATGGCTTGGTCAGCGATAATTTGGTGGATGTGAACATTCCTGAGCTTCCATTAAACACACTCACTCCCAATATTTTACAAAACGACATTCCGCTTTATTA
>CALHBW010000031.1 GCA_937930625.1 uncultured Saprospiraceae bacterium
TGCGACCTCTGCGTACTCTGCGTGAATCAGCATTTTCCGAAATTTACCCCGTTTACAGTATAAAACTGAAATTTGGGTTTAGTCTGCCATATAATTTTTATTGTACTACTAAAACAAATTAAAATGCCCCTAATATTTTACACACTCTAATTTTTTAATGCCGTCAATATAAATAAAAACCTACATCACCACTATATGTCAATGTACTTTATTGATTCTTTATGATTTTTGTGTACAATTTTTCGGAGGTTTTGAAAAGTTACTGCCCAAGTTTGGAGTTGGAGCTTCAAAAACCTAAAAAGGTCTGCGTATATTCGATATCCGGCTTTTAATTAACAAGAAAGTAGTGTGACAAATGAAGTAGGCGCGGAGCGAGGTAAGCGCATGTTTGGAATATTGCTTTGACTAGGAAAACGGAGCGAGACTGCCAAAATATGATATTGGTGATGCTACGCAGTGCTTTTTGGGGAAAGTCAGGAGCAGGTTTTTTTCCATAAAAATAAAAAAAATCGTATTGGTCTCGCGTTTGTTTTGACAGGGGGATTTGCGGATGGAGATGATGCAATAGTCGGCAGACGAAGGTTTTGTCAAAGATTGGTGGTTTGACCAGTCAGGTATGTTTTGTTTATAAGCGGATTCGTCTGACGACAGTGGGATTTGCGGATGGAGATGATGCAATAGTCGGCAGACGAAGGTTTTGTCAAAGATTGGTGGTTTGACCAGTCAGGTAAGCTTTGTTTATAAGCGGATTCGTCTGACGACAGGGGGATTTTATCATTTCTGTGATTCACACGCTTCAATTTCCGCATTAAAATTTTGAATGCCAATAAATCCATTATCCAATTTAATACAATCCTGCGCCTTGAATGTTATCGTATCAACGAATGAAACAATGCCCGCCGAGATAATCGTATCTGCCTGATACACACCACCTGTGATGGGAATGTCATTGACCAAAAGCAAGGATAGACATGCTGTGGGTGGCGGTGGAGTTTGGAGTACATTCAGCATGATATTATCCAAACCAAATTCATCTCTCGAACCGCTACCGCTTACATCGCCGCCTGTCCATCGAAGATAAAAACAGGCATCGGGCAGCATATTGAGATTGTACAATTTAGTGTTTTTTAGAAAAACATCCAACATATCAGTCGGTGCAGCAATACTGGTTGCTGACATGGTGGGAAGTTCTGTGTAATTCGTGCCATCAAGCGAATAAGAAAAGTCGAATTTATTCGCACGATTTTGGTCGTTGAGTATCAGAATATCAAAGCTAAGTTCGAGCGAATCAATGGTATTTCCCGTGTCATTGCATACAATCATCGTGGCAGTTCCGCTTGTGAAATCACTGCCCGTCGGTTGTATCCACAGCGAATTATTGTACTCATAAATACCGCCTTGTGATGTGCCGCTATTTGTGCTGCCACGGGCGTAGTCATTGCTTACATTGGTGCCGCCCGATACGTAAGGGTCTGAAAATCCATCGAAAATCCATGCGTTAGAACACAACTGTCCGGGCGCAGGCATGTCTGTGAATCCTTGCCCCGCATAATCCGAAAAATCTTCTTTGAAAACGAGACTTGTATCAATGCTGTACGCAGTACAACTATTGTTGGGCATTGTGGGCGCGTCCAAGATAAATTCGGCTGAAACAGGGAGGTGGTCGCTAAAATTGTATAATTGCTGTCGAAGTGGATGCGTACCGCCCAAGACAGATTGATTGACAGAGATATTGGTATTGCCGAATATTTCTATCGAACCACTATTAAAAGCGATGTTGTTGTTGGCGTTATTAATATTTTCATTAAAAAATAAAAAATCGAACCTATCACACAAGCCACCGCCCGAACCGCCATTGCCAACAACACCATTTGAGATGCGCGTAGATTGAGTGAATTTGGCGACGCTTGATTGGGAATCACGCGTCCAGGGACCAAGTGGGTCAGCGAACTGATTGGTATAAGCCGGATTGGAGGTGAAATCAATATATCCCGGCTCGTTTTCGTCTTGAAAATTCATATCACCGACTATGATGGCATTATCATTAGTATTGAGATTTTGTTGGATATAATCCATAATATCTTGTGCGCCAAGCGAACGGCGGTCGTCGTCAGGAATTTGTGAGGGGTCGGAGTTATGGCTGCTGCTTCCTGCTTTGAGGTGTGTCGAAAAGAAATAAACAGGCGTCAGGGTACTCGAATTTGTGGAGGTGGCATAAAATCGGTAAACATCAGCAGAACGGGGACTTTGCACGGTTGTGCCGTTGGGGGAGGTGGCTGTATTGGTGCGTGGTACGCCGTTTTCACTGACAAAGGTAAATAAGGCGGTGTTGTAAAAAAGCATGTTGCCACCGGTGCCGAAGTTGTCGTCGGGGGCATTGGGTGTTCGGGCGAATGTTTTGTTTAAGTTGCTCGTATTGAGTGCATTGAGCAGGCTGTTCGCGCCTGTGGCTGTTTTTAGTTCTTGTACAATCAATACGTCGGGATTGATGTCTTCCATGATGGTTTGGAAAGCCGCTAACCTGTCGGTGTCGGTGCCGCCGGGCGTTGAGTTGCCATTATTTGGAAATCTTAATACGTTGTAGGTGCTTACTTTGAAGGTGGTTTGTGCAAATATGCCGGGCAATGTTCCAATGGTCGTTAGTAGGATGAGTAGGAATAATTTTTTTATCATTTTTTGTCGCAATTTTTGTTGTTATTTTTTGGCTCATGTAGGAAATCAGGTGGAACGCAGGTTGATTTTTAATTCAAATTGAAGTAAAGTGCTGGTAATCAATTCTATAAGGTTTTCGAAAACCTTATAGGATTTGCGTGTGCTTCACATTCCACCTGATTTCCTACATGAGCCTATTTTTTTATAAAACAAGAATCGCAAAGGTAAATGCTTTTTTGATGTTGTGTATGTGTTGAGTTGAATTTAACGACTATCCGTCTAACTTTGCCGGTTCTTTGACATTTTTTGCAAATTCAATAAAACGCTTTTTTCACGCAGCGTTCGCAGAGAACGCAGAGTGCTGATAATAAATTCTCTGCGACCTCTGCGTTCTCCGCGTGAGACACTATTTGCAAAAGATGTCAAAGAACCGCTTTGCCGAACTCAAGTTGCCGGGCACACTCGTCTGACGAAGGTTTTTGTGAAATGTAGTGATTTGTCTCATAAAATATTCGCACTGAATAAAAGGATTCGTCTGACGAGTCTTCGTTTTAGGCAAACTTAGACGGGTAGCCCAATTCCTCACAAATATGGTTAAAAAATAAAATTGTAAGTTGCGAACAACTCGCAAATTCCAAAATCCAAATTCCAATTGAATTGATACTTTGGTAGTATTTTTTTGAAATTTGGAATTTGTTTTTTGGAATTTGAGATTTCAGGTGTGTTTTTTGGTACAACGAACTTCATATCATTTACGTTGCTACCCAAAAAACTGTATCTTTGTTAATTATTCATTAAAAATCAGTTGATAGTGAGGGTTCATAGCTCATAGAAAACGAGAATTTTCGCTACATTTTCTATGAACTACGAACTATGAACTGACAACTATGAACTAAAACTAACCAATGTCAGATTTCATATTACTCTACCTCGACCCCGGAACCGGCAGCTTGATTGTACAGGCAATTATTGCCGGATTTTTGGCACTTGCTTTCTATTTTAAATTGGCAAAAAATGCCGTGACGGATTGGGTATTAGGCTTATTTGGAAAAAAGAGAACAATAGAAGAAGAAATAAGTAACGATGAAAGCTCTCAATAGTTCTTTCCGCGACCCCAGTGGTTTTGTTTTTGTACAGGAAAATAATATTTTTCGTGTTGTAAATAATTCATATAGAGATAATTATGACTCGCTCATGTCAAAATTATACCCCACACTAAGGCAAGCCGAATTATTGATACCACACAAAGAAATTGATTTCGATGCTACGAAAAATACTAATCAATACAAACTCCTCCAAGCCGAAAAAATTCCCTTCATTTCTTATCCTTATGAATGGTCGTTTAGCCAATATCAAGACGCTGCACTGAACACACTCGCTATACAACGCAAAGCCCTCGAACAAGGCATGACCCTCAAAGATGCGAGTGCTTATAATATTCAATTTCACAAGGGAAAACCCATTTTCATTGACACCCTTTCTTTTGAAAAATACGAAGAAGGCAGTCCGTGGATGGCTTATGGGCAGTTTTGTCGGCACTTTCTCGCACCGCTCGCGCTCATGTCATATCACGACCCGCGTATGGGGGCGATGATGCGTGATTATATCGACGGTATTCCGTTGGATTTGGCGAGTATTTTGTTGCCGTTTAAAAGTCGTTTTCGTGTGCCTTTGTTTTTGCATATTCACCTACATGCAAGCAGCCAAAAACGACATGCTAACTCGGAAAATAAAGCAGCAAAAACCAATCGAAAAATCAGTCGCGCAGCTATGATGGGCTTGATGGACAGCTTAGAAAACGGCATCAAGAAATTACGATTAAAAACAAACAGAACAGAGTGGGGCAAGTATTACGAAGAAACGATTTTGAGTGATGATTATTTAACAAAAAAACAAACGCTCGTTAGTGATTTATTGGAAAATGTTGATGCAAAATTAGTGTGGGATTTAGGGGCAAATGACGGTACATTCAGCCGCCTCGCTGCACAACGCGCCTATACGATTGCATTTGATATTGACCACCTTGCTGTCGAGTATAATTATTTGAATATCAAAGAAAAACAAGAAAAGAATATCCTTCCATTACTACTCGACCTCACCAATCCAAGCCCTGCTATCGGTTGGAATAATGAAGAACGTGACAGCGTATTCAGACGAGAAAAACCGGACTTGATACTTGCATTGGCATTGGTGCATCATTTAGCGATTTCCAATAATGTTCCCCTCAATAAATTAGCTGCTTTTTTTGCTCAATTAACACCGCAACTCATCATCGAATTTGTACCGAAAAGCGACCCGCGTGTGCGTACTTTGCTGACTACGCGTGAGGATATTTTTCCTGATTATACACACGAAGGATTTGAAGTAGCTTTTAGTGAATTTTTTACGATAAATAGAAAGCAGAAAATAGAAGGTACTGACCGCATTTTGTACTTTATGAAACAAGCCTAAAACTCGTCCTGCATTTTGAAAATGCAAGGCGAGTTTTAGGGCGCACAATCAAAAATCAAAAATCAGCAATCCATGACATCCTTTTTCACCACACGCATCCTGCATCCTTTCCTACTGATGACCTTTTTTGTGTTGTTTACGTGGAAGCAGACGTCTTATTTTTTTGATTTGAAAAAAGGAGTCATTGCGTGGTTGGCAGGTTTAGCGATAGCGGGTTTAGGGTGGATTTTTTATCGTAAAATCATGCAAAGTTCCATTCGTGCGGGTGTAGCATGGACATTGACACTACTGCCTTTATTATTTTACTCGCCGATATTCAATACAATTCAAAATACGCCGCTCGGAAATCATTATCTTTTGATTGGGCTTATTTTTCTCTTATCAGCGTGGCTGTTTTTTTATTTTTTCAAACAAAAAAAATCATTTACTACCCTGAATAGCTATCTCAATACGCTTTTTTTATTGCTTTGTTTTTTTGAAATATTCAATCTCATTCAACGCCTCAACCATGATAAAATATGGTGGGGGAAAGTGCAAACTAAATTTGAGCAAAGCCCTCCTTCTGCACTCCAACCTGTTGACTCACTGCCGGATGTGTATTATATTTTGATGGATGCTTATGTCAGCCCTTCTGGTTTGCGCGAATATTTTGATTTTGATAATAGCGAGTTTGGTGATTTTTTGGAGGAAAAAAACTTTTTCGTAGCCCAAAACGCACACAGCAATTATGATTTTACGACAAGGTGCCAGTTTTCTACCTTCAATATGGAATATTCGCCACACTACATAAGTGTCACAAAAGACAAACTTGTGAATGGTAATATCCACTTGCTTGGTATCCAAGAGAGCAAGACTGCGCGCTACTTTCAATCAGCAGGATATGAGTGGGTCAATATGTCTTTTTTCAGAGTGCTTGACACACCAAAATATTATCAAGTTGCGCGCTTGCCCGATGCTGCGATGACTTGGGATTATATGGCAGATATGACTCTGCCGGGCAGATTGCGAAAGACATTTCCGCTCAAGCCTGTTTACGAAGTTAATCTGCAAATTTTTGATGACTTAAAAAGATTGTCCAAAGAAATATCTGCACAACCCCGTTTTATTTATGCACACCTTTATATGCCACACAGACCTTATTTTTTTGATAAAAATGGTAATTTGTATAAAAATGGTATTCAACGAAATACGCAAAAAAAATGTTATTTGGAGCAGTTGCAATACGCCAATAAATTATTAAAAGAAACTATCACAGAAATACTCGAAAATGCTACTTCGCCGCCTGTGATTATTTTACAAGGCGATCATGGTTCTCGTATTGTTCCGACAGACAAAGATGAACACTTTTCCATTTTATATGCTATGCATTTACCGGATAAGAAATACGAATATTTTCACGATTCTATTTCTCCTGTCAATACTTTTCGTATCCTTTCCAATCGCTATCTGAATACATCATTTGAATTATTAGAAAATAAAAAAAATCACTTCGTCGAATTTTAAATCAATAATTACTTCCTCTCCATTCATTCAAAATTCATCCCGATAGCTATCGGGACATTCATTAATATTCCTGTCACATTAACATAAAAAAAACTTATAACCTGGTCTAATTCTCTGCCGTTTAAATAATCATAAAACAAAACACGATTAGCACATTGCAAAAATGCAATGACCCTAATCAATCATTAATTTCTAGTATTATTTTTTAAAAGGCTAAACAAAAGTGGGCTATTTCACAGTCGTGAGATAGCCCATCTTTTTTTTGTAACTTTGTGACTTGTTAATCGTATATTCGGGTACTTGTTATTCGTTATTCGGGTACTCGTTATTCGTATTTTTCGATTTAGGAATACATTTTGTTACACGAATTGACGAATAGCGAAATAAACAAAATCAAATAACATATAATATACAACATGCGTAGCTTACTCTTCATACTGATGTGTTCTTTTGCCTTCACAACAGCCTCTGCTCAATTATCTGTCGAATGTGTTGTTGATGCCAAGATTGGCTGTCCGGGAACGCGGGTCGGCTCATTCAGAGTAGATGTCAAAGGTGGTACTCCTCCCTATCAATACACTTGGAGTAACCCAAAATTGAAAGGACGCAAACCCAAAGGCATCCGCGCAGGTACTTATACTGTAAATGTGGAAGACTCAAAGGGCAAAACCGGCTCGGCAACAAGCACAATAACCGAACCACCACCTTTCTTTATTGATATAGATGAAGTTGTGGGGGTGAGCGAGACAGGAGCGCGAGACGGACGTGTGCGTATTCAGGCAAAAGGCGGTACTCCGCCCTATGCTTATGAGTGGAGCAACGGGGCAGATACCAAGACCTTACTCGGATTGGAAGTCGGCAAATATACCGTAACAGTAACGGACTATTATAATTGCCGTGCTCCGGGCGAAATCACTATTCCTGAACCTAAGCAACAAACCATTCCGGAAATCGCCGCAGAAGCAACACCTGAACCGGAGCCTATCGTTGAGCCGGAGTCGGAACCACAACCCGAACCGGAGCCAACGGTTTCTATCCAAGAAGTAAAACCTGAGACTAACCTTGCAGTCGGGCAGGTAATTCAGGTAGAAAAATTATTTTTCAAAGCAGATGCCGCTGAAATTAAAGAAGAGTCTTATCCTGAATTAGATGAAATTTACAACTTCCTGATAACGAACAAAGTAGTTGTCGAAATCGGTGGTCATACCAATAGTATTCCTACCGACGAGTACTGCTTTGCCCTCTCTAATGCTCGCGCAAAAACCGTCGCGGAATACCTATATGGCAAAGGCATCCCCCAAACACAGGTCAGCTATAAAGGCTACGGCAAAACACAACCCATCGCAGACAACTCCACCTATCAAGGACGACAAAGAAATCAACGCGTAGAGATTAAAATACTTAGTGTTGAGTAGAGAAGATAGAAGAGAGACGTGAGACGTGAGAAGAGAGAAAACGCCTGATTTTTCATAGAAAAATCAGGCGTTTTACTTTTTTACGTATTGAAAATAATCTCTCGTCTCACCTCTCTTTTCTCACCTCTCTCGTCTCTTTTCTCTTTTCTCTCCTCTCAAATAAACTTAAGCAACTTCGCCAACATTCGTACGCCTGTGATTAGGTTTTGTCCTTTGCTCAATGTTTCTTTTGTATAAATTACGCGAATCGGGACTTCACTATACGTTGCTTTGAATAAGCGAATGTTGCGGATAAATTCGACACAAAACTCGAAGCCATTGAAGTGCAGACGGCATTTTCGCGCAAAATCTGCTGTAAATGCTTTCATACCCGATTGGCTGTCGGTCACCATGAGTCCGGTCAGCATGAAGGTAATGACATTCGCAATCATATTGTACAAAATGCGAACGGGCGGGATTTGATTTTCGCGATTCATAAAGCGACTGCCAATCACCACATCTACTTTTTTATCTTCCAATTGATAGACCAATCGCTCAATATCTTCAGGAAATTGTTGGTGGTCGGCATCTATCGTAACAATAATTTTTGCACCGTCAGCAATAGCAGATTCAATACCCGTTTGTGTAGCTGCACCGGGTCCGAGATTGATTAAGTGGTTGACTACCTTTACATGATACGATTCTGCAACCTTTACCGTATCGTCCAAACTACCATCATTGACCACAATAATATTCCGATAGCCCAGTTCCTGTGACTTCGCGATGACCTTCCCAATGCGAGAAGCCTCATTTTTCGCCGGAATAATGATATATACGTGGTCGAACATAAGTAATGCGACAATGCTACAATGCGCCAATGCTACAATGGTAATGAATGAATGAGTGAATTTTGAATGAATGAAATAGCCTGAACCTCTACTGATTCATTCATTCTCTCATTCAAAATTCATTCATTAAACATTATCGCATTGTCGCATTACATCATTGTCGCATTATTTTATCTTATAAACTGCAAATGTTCCCGATTTATGCACATTGCCAAATACGCCGTGCGTATAGATCGGGTTTGAACTACCGGAGGGGGTTAATGTTATGACGCGATTTGTTGCTAAAAGTTCCAAATCTTGGTTGCCAAATAAATAACCGAGGAAACTATTGAACTTTACGGTCAATGATTTTTCGGGTGTTTTATCAATAGATGAGGTATTCAAATCAACTAAAATATAACGGTAACCGGAAGCTTTCAGTGCTTCAGTAAGGGTGACGCGGTCTTTAAAATTTTGGGTCATTTTGTGGAAAAAGCCAAGTTGGTTATCCTGCAATACGCGACGGTCATTTTCTTTGATAAAGTATGGGATAAATGTTCCCACGCGATATATGAGCGCATTGGGATTGGCATTGATGTCGTCAAGGGCTTTTTCCACGCCGGGCAGCAAATTATTAATCACGTCTCCCTCATCAAATTCGCCTGTTTGATATTTTACTGAAGGAATATCAAATAATAATTTCGCGCTATCTTCTGTCACAAAGTGATGATTGCTAATGCGATATACATAGCCCATCACAACCCACGAAAATGCCGTAAATGCAAATAAACCAAAAGCCACTTTTTTCAATCGGGAAGTATCGCTGCCGTATTTGCTGAGTGCTGCCACTATCAAAGCAAATCCTAAAGCCAATATCAAATAACCATACCATATAATTCCCGATGCCAATATCCACCATACGAAGGTGAACATATAGAGGAAATTGACGATAGAGGTAGTCGTTTTGTCGTAGTCTTCGAGGCGTTTTTGGAGCAGAAAAAAGCAGAGAACGAATAAGAGTGTCAATAAAGGGTAGGTAATCGCATCGCTTTTGCCGGAATAGGGCATAATCGCGTTGTGGACAGGCTCATAAATGTAACACAACTTGCGATATACATGGGCGCAAGTCACACTCACAGGCAACTTCCAAAAAGGAATAGCTTCAATATAGTTATCGACGTTTTCATCGACATTTATGGGGTCTTTGATACCGCGTTTGATACCAAATGAAGTGGTCGTCGAAATACTCAGTATGACCAAACTCACCACCATAATCGCTATCCCATACTGCGGTTTTCGGAGAAATCCCAACAACAAAACAACGGGAACAAACATCAATAATAAGTAACCAATATCGACAAAACCACCGTTGACATTGGTATTCATTGTCATGTCGTAAGGGAGGGAAAGATAGCGTTCGGGGAGGGTTTCGTACCCCATATAACGCTGAATTTCTTCGCGTATGGGGGAGTTGGCTTCAAGTGCTTCTTTGGTAGCGGCTTTTTGTTGGGCTTTTGTGGGGGGCTTTTGTTGTTGGTTTTTCTTTGTGCGATTTTGTTGCTGACGCTTATTTTGATTTTGTTTTGGTGTATTGTTTTTCTTGACTTCGGTATTGTTTTGAGCTATTTGTGGGGAAGGCGCAGGAATAGATTGTGCGTTTATATTTGAAGTGAATATAAGACACAAAATGAGTATCAACGTAACACAGACATTCTTGTCTGTATTCGCCGTATTACAGACAGGAATGTCTGTGTTACGTTCCATTATTTTTTTATAATCAAATTTAAAAAGAGCGCATAATGTATCTCCCCCTTTGGAGGAAAAATAGCCCAAAGTCCTCCCCTCAGCCCCCTCCGAAGGGGGAGATATTCCTCGTTCTAATTTTAAATCTGAATGATACATTTACTTAATGATAAATTAAATTCATTGACAATTAAAAATGAGTGTGTCACAAATCGGAGGTGAGTCCACTCAAAATAAAACCCAAAAAAATCAACCGTCGTACTGAATTTATTTCAGTATCTCCCAAATGATAGAAAAACCATGCTGCACCAAAGAGATAACTTATTGTTTTTGAGTGAAATATAAAATTTTAGCTCACACTCAGTATTGTGCTTGTCGTTCGGGAGATTCTGAAATAAATTCAGAAAGACGTTTTGGTTTGGAGGTGTTTTAGTGGTGACCACCGTTTTGTGACACTACTTTTTCTTTCTTTGTTTTTTCTTCTTATTTTTAGGTTTCTTATATTTTTTTTCCCAATTTTTCTGCATAGATTGAATACTTGTGGCAGGGGTACGGGTCTTGCCGTAAGTGAGTGCGCGGGTACTGAGTTCGCCTCCTGTTTCAATATAATTTTTTGTCAGCCACGGAATAATCGGTAATATAAAGAAAAAGGTGTATAAGATGCTCAATTTTAATGGTGGAAGAAATTTTTCTCGTTCGCGTATGGCTGTCCACACAAAAAACACCAAACCGAGTGCGAGCATAATCCACATAAATCGCTCTGTTTGCAGGTGAAATTGTCGCAACTGTGGCATATCATCCAATTTGAGTAGCAACACAGCAAACATCATCATAAAAAACACCGCCAAAAATGCTGTTTTGCCGTTATAAATCCACCAAATTACTGCTGCGACAGCAAAGAACGCCATCAAAGCAGTTAGTTTGATACCAATCGAAAATCCCGAAAATAAACCAATTAGAATGATATAAGTACGCGACAGACTAACTGCATTTTCAGGGACAGCAGCGACTCTTTGTTGCCATTCGATGAGTAAAATAACGATGGTCAGGAGAATGAAAAGTAATCCCAAATCTACTTTAAGGTCAAGATAAGATTGATGTGCAATAGAGGGAATGAGGTAAAACATCAACACGCAGAGCAGAGCGTAGTTGACATTCATTTTTAACCAATTTTTACACAAATAAAAAAGCGCGAACAAACTCAATACGCCACCGAGAAAGGAGAGCGAAAGTGCCATTTCTGCTTTATCGAAAATAATAAAACCTAATGACATAAACAGCGACCAATTATAGGGTTGATGCCCTTGCACCAAGCCTGCATAATCGTTGATAAGCGAACAAACATTCAGATAGAGTGACACCGAATCCCAACCGCGCGGAATCGGGATAGTGATTTGCAGTAAATTGAGACTCACAACGATAAGTAAGGTGTAAAAACTCGCAACACCCAAAGCGTTGACACCATTCAAAGGCAGTGGAGCAAATAAGGTTTTCCAGATAAAAGGAAAGGCTTCTTTGCCGGTTACAATTATCGCAATCAACATCAAACCCAACAACACGTACCAATGCAACAGCGAAAAAATTCCCAAGAAAAACATCACCGTTACCCAAGTCATGATGCCTGTGGCGATAGCAATCGTCGGGCGTGCTGCTTCGCTCATTTCAAACCGAAAGGTTCGTAGCATGTACATACCGAGTGCGTGGCAAGATACAACGATGAAATAGGTATAAAATGTCATCAAAAACATCTTCACACTCAATCGCAGCATATCCATCGGCACAGGAAAATCGACATTCATTACCTTGCGCTGAAACATGTACACACTCAACAAAATGATAAGCAGCCCCAATAAAAAAACACTCAAGCCATTGACCCATAAGCCAATATTCCGTGTGCTTTTTTTTGCATAAATGACCGTACCTGTCACTCCTGCCCCCAATAATGTCAAGATAACCGTCAAATCCAGATAACGGAAAAAATGAAATGCAATGATATATTGCAAATGATTTTGCCAATAATCCAGAAAAATGAAGCCTACCCAAAACACGATAAAGACTCCGACAATCACCTTGTAAATATTATTCCACATAGAGTAAAGCACCAAAAGACAAGTACCAAATTCCAAAAAACAAATTCCAAAAAACAAAAAACAAATTCAATCTACCTCCATCTTTTTTGGAGTTCAAATTCATATATTACGCAAATATCACTAAATAATTTTTACTTTTGGGATGGATAAGACAAAATATAAGACGTTGCAATGTGTCAATAGATACGATAAAATCAGTGTTTCGCAAAAAAACTATGAAACGTAGCGTCAATTTTACGTCTGAACAATGCGACAATGCTAAAATGCGACAATGCTATAATGTTTTGCACGAATGAATCATGCCCTATTCACTCATTCAAAATTCATTTACTCATTTATTAATTATTGTCGCATTTTAGCATTGACGCATTGTAGCATTATTCACAAGAATGCAAATAGAAATATACCAATGGCTGGTGCCGCTTATCGGGCTGATATATATTGTCAGGACGGTGAGGCAGTACCTGAAAAAGAAGCGGAGTGTACGCAATATGGCGGTGTGGGTGACTTTTTGGTGTACGATTATTCTTTTGGCGATTATTCCTAATGAAATTTCTTTCAAAATCGCTGACCTGCTTGGTTTCAAAAACAATGTCAATGCGATTATATTTGTCGCTTTGGGTTTGTTGTTTCTACTCGTCTTTTACCTTTCCTCCACTATCGAAAAGCTCGAAAATCAAATCACCGAACTCGTCCGCAAAATGGCTTTGGAAGAACGGGAAGAAAACGAATGATTTTTGATTGGGGGATTTTTGATTTTTGATTGAATTTTGCTTCGCAAAATTCCGAATAATAAACATTCGCGTAGCGAATCAATCAAAAATCAAAAATCCCTAAATCAAAAATCTATCGATTGTCCTGCACTGCAAATACTTTCTTCAACAAATCGGTTGTACGCTTGACGGGGTCTTTTCTGATAGCTACTTCCTCTTTCGCCACCATGTGAAACAAGCCGTCCATCGCTTTTTCCGTCACGTAATCATCCAATGAAGGATTCACATCTTGTACCAACGGAATCTGATTGTATCGCGTAATCACTTCCTCCCAGGCATTGAGGGCTTTGACTTTAGAAAGTGAATTTTTGATAACCGGATTGAAGGAATTATACAAAGCAGAAGACGTAGTGCGCTCCAAATAGCTCGTCGCGGCACGGTCATCACCCATCAAGATACCCATCGCATCTTGAATGGTCATTTGCTTGATAGCACTCAAAAAAATCGGCTTCGCGCCACGCGCAGCGTCTTCGGCAGCACGATTGAGTTTTTCGACTACATTGTCCACGAGCAATCTGCCGCCGGGAATATCCTCTAAGGTATTTTTTACCTTTATTGCTTTCTCAGGGAAAGGAATTTTAATCAACGCATTTTTGAAATACCCGTCTTTAACGGATACCACATCAGCACCTTTTGTCAAGCCAATCGACAAGGCTTCTTTCAAGCCCAAGGCTGCTTGGTCGCTTGTGATACTCGTACCCGGTGTAGTGGCTGCTTCGAGTAAATCCGTACCGATTTGTGCCAATTCTGCACAAGACGCCATCGGAATAATTAATATAAATAGGGCAAGCTTCTTTAACATGACTTCAAATTTATTGTGTTTAAAAATATGTTTGTGGTATTGAAAATACTATGCCAGAAGTGGGCGGGTTGCGGGTTTACGGGTTGCGAGTTATGGGTTATGGGTTTTTTCGCGAAGCGAAAAAAACTCGCAACTCGTCTCACGTCACTGCATACATCTTTAGTGCTTCAGGACTGAGGCAGCCGTCGAATTTTTTATTCAATTTCTTGCGTACTTCGGGTTGTATGAGGACTTCGTTGCACCAACAATTTTTATCTCCGTAGCAGAGCATAGGGTCATCGGTGGCAGCACATTCGGTACGGTGGTCGTGATGCACCTCCACAAAGGTACGGTCAACTTCGCCTCCAAGTGGTGGTTGCAATTTGGAGACTCGTACACGAATTTCTTCTATGTTCGCAAATTTATTTTTCAGGCTATCTGTGATGCGTGTGGCGATGGTTTCGAGTAGGCGAGTGGGTTTGTTGAGTTCTATTTTGGCAGCCAGATAAATCGTTTCGTAATTAATGGTCGCGTATAGCGAGTCCTCTTCGGCTGCCTGCTCAAAATCCGTATGTACGTGTACATCGACGAGGTAGTACTGACCGATTTTTTGTTCTTCTTTATAAAATCCGTGATACGCATAAAAACGCATCCCTTCTACTGCAATTAAGCCCATAATTTAATGTCAAGTGAGCGCATATTTAATTTTGGGGTAATGAAAAAATCAAGGTATTCGCAGGAGTTTCAAATCAAATTCAAAACCGGGCATCACATCCTCACCGGACAATACTTTTTCAAATCCCTCTACAATTTCCACAGAATCATCTTCACGATAAATGTGTGTTTTTTGAGTTTTCGGGTCAATAAGCCATGCCAAACGTACACCATTATTTATCCATTCTTGCATTTTGTTTTTAATTTTTTTGAGGGAATCCGTTTGAGAGCGAATCTCAATAACAAAATCCGGCACGACAGCTAAAACTTCTCTTCTTTCTTTATAATCCAACGTTTCCCAACGCTCCTTACTTATCCAACACGCATCCGGGCAGCGTGTTGCGCCATTCGGTAATTTGAAGCCGCCCGCAGAACTCGTCGAAACACCACCATTCATTTTTTCCCAAATGCCTACCTCAACAATAGCATGTTTCTCATAAATGGTTGAATCTCCTTTTAGTGGTGGCATAATAAAAACGTTTTTGTATTGGTCTTGCTCAATACGCAAATCAGGATTATCAGCACAAAAGACGAGGAATTGTTCTTCCGACATCCTTCCTACCGATAAATCTAATTCAACAGGAGTATTGATTGAAATGGTCATTGACATAATCTTACATTTTTCGATAAAAAGAAATCAAAGTGTTTCTAACAACAGACTCAAATCCAATTCAAACCCAACTGCCACATCTTCACCGGAAAGTTTTTTATCAAATCCTTCTATTACATCCGATGTTCCATTTTCTCTGTAAATGTAGGTCGTTTTATTTTTCGGGTCAATGAGCCACGCAAGGCATACACCGTTTTCCATCCATTCCTCCATTTTATCTTTTAGCTGTTTGAGACCGTCACTTTTTGAGCGTATTTCAATGACGAAATCCGGCACTACAGGTAGAAACTCGTCTTTTTGTGTTTCGGTAAGCACATTCAAACGTTCCTGACTTGTCCAACTTGCGTCAGGTGAACGAATAGCACCACTGGGTAGCTTGAAACCCGACGAAGAACCGAGTGCTTTACCTATCCCCCTTTTTCTACTCCATGCCCTGACCTCTCCTGCTACTTCAAACTCACGCAATCCTGAATTACCTGTTAGTGGTGGCATAATGATTATATTTCCGTATTTATCACGTTCAATTCGATGTTTTTTATTGATACTACAAAAGTGCATAAATTCTTCATCCGACATTATTGCTGTCAATAATTCTACATCAGCCAAAGGCTTCTTGATTGTTTCTACCATAATTCTACGTTTTTAATTTTTTTTCAATAGTAAACTCAAATCCAACTCAAACCCAACTGCCACATCTTCACCGGAAAGTTTCTTATCAAATCCTTTTACTACATCGGATGTTCCATTCTCTCTATAAATATAGGTCGTTTTATTTTTCGGGTCAATCAGCCACGCAAGACGTGCACCGTTTTCCATCCATTCTTCCATCTTATCTTTCAACTGTTTAAGACTATCACTCTTTGAGCGCACTTCTATGATAAAATCCGGGACAACGGGTAAAAATTCGTCTTTTTCTTGTTCAGTGAGTTTATCCCAACGCTCTTGACTTGTCCAACTTGCATCAGGTGAACGAGTTGCACCGTTGGGTAATATAAATCCTGTGTTAGAACCATACGCCATGCCAATACGTATCTTTCTGTGCCAGATTTTAATTTCCACGGCTACTTCATCTTCACGATAGCCTGAATTGCCTGTTAATGGTGGCATAATGATTATATTTCCATATTTATCACGTTCAATTCGTAATTTCTTATTCGCCATGCAAAAATCAAAGAACTCCTTATCCGACATTTTTTCTGTCGGTAAATTCACATCTAAAGGTGCATTAATTGAAAGTGTCATAACTATATATTTTTTTAACAATAAAAAAATCAGGGCATCCGCAAGGATTTTAAATTCGTATAAATGTACAAAAAAAACAATCAAAACACAACCAACCGCCCCCGTAGAGACGCGATTAATCGCGTCTCTACGGGGGCGAATCGTAAAAACAATCGGTATCCCAGTTTGCAGGATTGTTTTGGATGTAATTTTTCTGATTCTAAGAAATTAGGGGGCATAATCCCTGTACCCATTTAATGAGGCAGCGACGATTAAATTCTCCAACCAATTTTGTCGATAGACTTTTTGGTTGAATTGCGCGGCTCTACAATAGAGTTCAGGTTTTTGTTTGTATTTCAAACAACGCTTTGAAAGGGGCATAAAATTAAATTGACGTGATTAGTTGATTGGTTAATTAGTTGTTAGTCAACGTGTTATTGATGCTCAACCTTGCAAAAGGTGGCTTGTTTTGTGAGTGAAAATAAATACGTTTTTACATGAAATAATATTTTATCTCTTTTGAATTGTGAAAACCAATCATTTTTAATTAAAATTATTTTAGGATTTGTTTTTATTCACAAAATACTCTCTTCATAAAAGTAGGGGCTTTCGCAGTACAGATATAGCATAACTAACTAATAACCAATTAACTAATCAACTAATTACTAACGTCAA
>CALHBW010000032.1 GCA_937930625.1 uncultured Saprospiraceae bacterium
CCCCCTCCAAAGGGGGAGATATATCGTGCTTTCTTTTTAAATTTTAAGTATAAGAAATTAATAATCAGTTAAATACAGTTTAAATAAAATTATTGTTCAGTAGAATAGATAATTCATTGAAAATGAATTTTTTATTTAAACTTAAACTTAAACTTAAACTTAAACTTACTTGCACGTATAGTTACACCAAAATACTACGATATTGATAGCCCAAAATAATCATTAAAATAGCAAGGTGAGTCAACTCCGCAGCCGTAATATTCTTGATGCGGGTAAGGGCAGCAGCCGATAAAATCCCAAGCGGCATACCTACCAAGAGAAGATGTTCGGTAGTAATTCCCAGTTGAAATGTAATAGAGAAGATGCTGATGATAAGAATCCAATAGAGCAAACTGTAATTCTTTTGCGCTTGTGCGCTAGTGCGGGTATTGAGATTGCCGGAGGCTACAGCGAAGCCGATAATTGCCAATACGGTGATAGCGGGTTTGAGATAATCCCAAAAATCACGGCGTGTGAGGAAGTCTTTGATGCCGAAGTTATTGTGAAATTGTCTTTGTAAAAATTCGGGAAAAGCATCCGTCAGAAAAAAGCCCGTACCTGCCAAAAAATAAGGAATAAGAAAACCAATAAAGAGAATAAGATAATCCTTAAAATTGGAACTTCGCAACATCAACATGCCCACAATGCCCAATAACAAAAATATCCCGACAGGCAAATAACACAAACTTCCCACAGCCAACCAAAGCCCGACATTAAAAATATTGTCTGCACACTTACTTTCCCGATACGTTTTGAATAATTCCCATATGGCAATAATGAAAAAAGTATTTGCCATCAAAACAGGATTCAAGCCCGGCGTATAATGAAAAAAGCCCATCACAAGAATGTAACCCACCGCAGGAAGGTAGGTGGGGTCGGGCTGCATCTTATAGCGATTGACGATATAATTGACCAATAAAGCCTGCCCTACGATATGCAAATATGCCAGCAGTTTCGACCAACCTCCCCACGCAGCTACATGATGTATCACCCATGCCCCCAAGACACCCGACGATACAGGAGGCTGCTTTGCCATTGGCAAAATCAGGATATGAGAATACAATAAAAGCGCGTACAAAGCCACAAAAAACATGGTGTACGGCTGGTAATTTCTAAATAATTGAAGCACTTTATTTGGTCGATAGTCCGTAGTCGGTGGTCTATAGTTGTGGTAAAGCTATAGACTTCAACTTGATTTTGTAACAAAGGTAAGATTTAAATGACTAAATGAGTAAATGAATAGATGAGTAAATGTTTTTAATGCTATAATGCGATAATGCTACAATGTGATAATAAAGGCAAAACATTGTAGCATTATCGCATTTCAGCATTTACTCATTTACTCATTTCGTCATTTATTCATTCATAAACCAACCTCGCTAACTTGAGATTACTTCGTCGTTCGCTGGCTATAATGGCTTCATTTGCAGCGATTTGTTTGCCCTCGCGGAGTAGGAGAGAGACATCGTTGGATTCTGTGTTGTAGATGCTGTTGCGTTGTTGATTGCCTTTAGTGCCAACAAGATATTCGTTAATTGTGGTCTTATAACGGATTTCATCATTATACACAAAACGCAGATTGCGTGGCGTGTGCATGAGCAGGTAAGAGGAAAAGCGTGCGCCGTCGTCTTGCGAAAATTGGCGTTTTTGTAGTACATCATTCCAATGTAATTTTCCATCAGGATGAATGGCAAGCAACAAAATATCCTCAAAATGATAATCCATGCGAAAGACTTGCGCTTGATTGGCAGCATAAATATTTCCAAGCGTAGAACCTGTACGCGAATAAAAACGATTACGTTCTGCAATTATCAAGGCACCGCCATCTTGCGTGAGTACCAAATCTTGTATGCTGACCTCGCCGATGCTTTGATTTTTGGTTTCTTTACCGATGGCTCTCACAACGAATTTGGGGTCAAAGGTCTGAAAGTGAGTTTGTTGTATATCCAACTGTTTAGGAGCAAAATTGAGATAAAAATAGCCAGTTGCTTCTGTGTAGCGTTTATCCAAATACAAACCCGCGCCCACTATACGCTCATTTAGATTGTCATATTTAAATAGGACATCAAACCAAACATATCCCGTTAGTGGTACGTTGATTTCGGCTGCTTTTTGGGTTTCCGCATCATAAGAAATTATGTAAAAGCGATTTTCATCACGTTTCGTACGACGATTATCTTTTGAGAAAATAAAATATGGCATACCTGTATTGTCCACCATCGCCTGTACAAAGTCACGATCGACGTCAATATCGTTAATGCTAAATACTTTGTGCCAAGCGGTTTCCATATTATGCAGGTCATATACTGTCGCATAAATTCGTGTGTTGAATTCAAATTGATACATCAGCACAAAACGCTCATCTTCCGAAATGCTATGGTCTTCGAGCGAATAAAAACCACGATTGGGTTGTATGTGTGCTGTATCGTTTTTGATGAGTTCACCTTCGCCATTAAATTCTGCTGCTTGGGTAAGTATTTTTCCGCGTTTATTGTGCCGATAAAGAATAGTAAAACTATCTCCTGATTGACTGACATTCAATATTTTAGCACGTCTGCTATCAAGCGTGATGTCTTTTGTCCACACTTCATTCATTTCCTCATCGTATGCCTGCAATTCATACTTATCTGCTCTATCGAGAAATAGGAGTATGTGTTCATCTATTTTTCCGATAATGGCATAAGCATCATCGTTGCGAATGTTACGACTTTCCGAGACAAAAATTTCCTGAGTGAAAGCCCAATTACAGAGAAAACATCCAACGAGTAGTAGCAAATATTTTGTATGAAATATCTTTTTTCTCATGGTGGGTGATTATAAATTTATATATGTAAAAATTCTGTAAAACTATATTGCTTATTAGGCTAATAATTTATCATAAAAAAACGACTTAATCAAGTTAAAACCAAGATAATGTCCGCTTATATGCCCATTAATACCGTCACAATCTGCCTTGTTTTCGTATTGAATAAACTTGAAGAATCCGTGTATTTACCACCTGTAATCTAAAACAAGAACAGCTACGTACAAGAAACAGTGGAAGAAAATATTGGAATACGGCAGTAATTGTCTTTTCGACAAAATATTGCTAAGCGTGTTTTTTGTTTTTTGGATGAAGGGCCGTCCTGATAATGATTGGGATGGCTCCTTTTTTTGTTTATTGAGTTTATTAAGTGATTAGGTTTATTGAGTTTATTAGGTTTATTGAGTGATTAGATTTCGCGTAGCGAAATCAACCCAATCAACCCAATCAACCCAATCAACCCAATCAACCCAATCAACCCAATCAACCCAATCAACCCAATCAACCCAATCAACCCAATCAACCCAATCAACCCAATCAACTACTTCCCATAGGGAAGCCTCGCTGCAATAGAGCGTCCCAAAGTGAGTTCATCGGCATATTCAAGCTCTCCGCCAAAAGAGATGCCGCGTGCGAGTGTGGTTATTTTTACGGGCAATTCAGCGAGTTGTTTGGAGAGATAGAAAATGGTGGTTTCGCCATCTATCGTAGGGCTGATTGCCATGATGATTTCTTTTACTTCATCGGTTTTTACTCTGTCTATCAAGGTGTTAATATTCAAATCGCTTGGTCCGATACCTTCAATTGGTGAAATCACGCCACCCAAAATATGAAACAAGCCTCTATACTGATTCGTATTTTCAATCGCCATAATATCCCGAATGCTCTCGACCACACAAATCACTGACCTATCGCGCCCTTTATCCGTACAAATCGAACACATCGCCTCATCAGAAATATTGTGACACGTACTGCAAAATTGAATATTTTGCCGCATCTTCAATATGGGTTCGCAGAGCGATTCGCTCACTTCGGGCGGCATATTGAGTAGGTGTAGCGTGAGGCGCAGTGCGGTCTTTTTACCAATGCCGGGTAAAGTGGCAAAAGCATTCACGGCGTCTTCTATTAATTTTGATGAAAAATTCATATATTAGTCCATATCTCCGTAGAGACGCGATTAATCGCGTCTCTACGGAGATATTTTATTTTGTAAATAATTGTCATAACCAAGCGATGAAATCTTGGCAGAGTTGTTTGTCGGTGTCAATATAATTTTTGAAAATGGCTTGCCAAAGGGGAGTTCCGGGAATTTTTTGCCATGCCAGCCATGTATGAATCAACGCTTTGGAGCGATAAGTGGGTTTAAATTTCTCTAATTTTTCCTGTTTAATTTTGTCTAATACTTCTCGCGCTATGGGAATTAATTGGTCATTTTCCCGTATCAACAATCGTATAAAATCTTCTGTCATTCCCTCATCTACATTATTTGGCATTATCCAAACGCCGACTGTCGGAAAGTCGTCTTTATGTGGAAAAATACCGCCTTTGGGAGATAGTTCTTTGGGAACTTCGTATCCGTTTTTTCCTAAGACATCACGAATACTTTGCCACCGGGAAGCCACCGCATCATCAGCATCTACCAAAATCCCCAAAGTATCATCGTGGTTGAATCCTTTTAATTTTGTGGGTAATCCTTTTCGTAATTTTGGGTAGCCACTGCTATTGGTCATCTCAAAATTGCGTGTTATTCCTTCTGTGTTAAATAACTCTGCTATGACCTTAATTTCGTCAGTACCTTCTACGAGGAGTTCTTTTATCATTTGAACGATACTTAGTTGCGGATTTCAATGTTTTGTTCGAGTGCAATAGAGAGGTCTTCGCTCGTAAATTCGCGGTGTGCGACATCACCTTTTTTATTCAAATACATACGGAACA
>CALHBW010000033.1 GCA_937930625.1 uncultured Saprospiraceae bacterium
AATATCTTCGCGGGCTTCATTGCCGTCGGCATAGGCATCGTGTAGTGGTTCATGGTTGACACCGATGTGTTTGAGCTTCACATGAGCAGGTTTGCGAAAGCCGCCCGTAGCAATACCGACCTCAAATCTATCATCTCCCATAAGCCGTTGTATCGTATCACTCGCGCCCGCAACTTCCATAAAATCAGTCGGTTGTGCCAGTCGCCCTTGCTCCAATTGACGGACATACTCATCCTTAAAAGCCTCCATTCGTGCTGATGAAGGATGCGCCACCTCCTCTCGCTCAAACAAAGCCTTCAAAATAGACGTATCCGTACAATGCGGATAATCCTGCCAATCAATCGAAGCCATTTCAAAGCCAAAAGTTGCTTCAAAAACCCGCTTAAATATCAAGCTGTCAATTTTATTGGAATGTAATAATGTACCGTCGATGTCGAAAATTACGAGTGTTTTCATATGTATGTGCTGGTGTACTGACGTGTGGACGTGCTGATGTATTTATTTTCTGATTGCAAATGTAATATATTTTTCGTCAGCACATCAGCACATCAACACATCAGCACATTTTCCTTACCTTTGCCCTACCATGCGAAAATTTATACTCAAAATACTGCTTTTTGCGGCTTTGTTATGGGGGGCTTTGTCATTGACAGATAGACATTTACCTTATTATTGGGGCAATGAGGGTTTGGTATCGAAAATGAACAAAGTGATAGCCGATGACTATGCTTATAACACCTATTTTGTGGGGTCGAGTCGAATGTATCGGCACATTCAGCCTTCGCTTTTTGATAGCTTGAATAATGGTAAAACACGGTCATTTAACCTAAGTTATAGTGGGACAAAACCGCCGGAAACCTATCATTTTTTAAAGCATTTTATAGAAGAATGTAGCAATGATACGAAGTATATTTTCTTGGAATTAAGCGTGATAAGCGACCTCGCTGAAGTCAATCGCAATAGTTTACGGGCTAAATATTGCCTTGATTTTCCCACTTATAAAACTGCATTTATGTCCTGTTTGCAAAATAAGCGATACGAAGCTGCATGGAACTACACGATAAGTTATCTAAGTCAAGTCTGGAAAATGGGTATGTTAGAATCCATCAGGAAATTTGACGGCAAAACAAACTACCCGCAAGCACTCGGACCGCAGGGTGACGGTTACTATGGATTGGAGGAAGAAAAGGCAGATGTCGGCACAACAGACAGCACATTTATCAAGCGATTGGATAATTTTTTTGCAGACACCACCACACTGACAAAACGCTACGAAGCTACCATCAAAGAATACAAAAAAAACAAATCATTCCGCCCTGCTGCCCCCGCGAATGTCGCTCAAATCAATCGCCTCATTCGACAAGCAGAACGCAAGGGCATTTACCTGATACTCTTGTCACAACCACGCAATCCGGGCTTACTTTCCGTGTATAATGCCATTCCTGATACCCACAAAATTGATATGTGTGACCCCATAAAATATCCTGAATTTTATAGGGCAAAATATACCTTTGATGTCGGACATTTTAATAGTGAAGGGGCGGAGTTGTTTACAAGGGCTTTAGCCGAAAACGTAGCGCGACACTTCCAGTTCGCGCCGCGTTAGTTTAGCGCGATATACAGCCGTATTGTAGAGCAAATTCACGAATTTGCTCTACATAAAAACACTTCTATAATTGGATTTTGGAATTTGTGATTTGGAATTTAAGCGAAGCGTCTCTGCGTTTCCAAAAGAGCCTTTTCCACATCCAAAATCCCGCTACCATATTCCTCATCATTTTTATTGCGAAGCAAATGTGTATCAGCAGATTTCAATAAAATATCATACACTTCTGCCGCTTCGAGCGTCTTACCTTTCCGCTTTGCCATGCTGAGTATCAAGCCCACCGCACCGACTACAAAGGGCGCAGCCATCGAAGTGCCTGTCAAATGAAAATACTCACCATTCAAATGTGGCGCCAATACATCCTCACCCGGAGCCATAATAAAGGGCTGATAACTATCGCCGTAATTGGAAATCAAAATACGTTTATCCTTACGATTAATCGCGCCGACAGCCATCACGCGCGGGTCGGAAGCGGGATAATTTGGTAGGGTAGAAGCCTCATTGCCGCTTGCAGCGAATAGGCAGACATTATGCCGCACGGCGTACTCAATTGCGGACTGATAGAGCTTCAATGACGAGCCAAAACTCATGCTAATAATATCCGCTCCCGAACTCACGGCGTAGTGAATCGCCGCACTCACATCCACCTCCGTAGCTTTGTCGGTAATAGATTGGTCCACCTTATCGCGGTAACTGTAAAATACGCGCAAAGGCAATATCGTCGCTCCCGGACACACACCTGAAAAACCATTTTTCATCGGACTAGCCATCGCAATACCGATACATTGTGTACCATGTCCGGAGTGGTCGGTCGGGTCGCAATCAGGCGTGTGATAATCGCCAATCAGTTCGTAGCGAAACGGGTCATCAAGCAGCGTCGTTTTATGAACAAAATCGTATTGGCGGTCGCTGATTCTGCCTTGAAATGCCGCATGTGTGGGGGCGATACCCGTGTCGATGACGGCTATCTTTACTTCGGGGATGCCACGCTCGATTTTCCATGCCTGCGGACAGTTGATACGCTCCAATCCCCACAAACCTTTTTCGATATAATTTTCGATTTTTGAGTATTTCTTGTGACTCGTTTCTACAACATAATTCGGACGGGCATCTTTGACGATACGTATTTTTTTGAGGGTTTCGCAAATCGTATTGAGTGATTTATGGTGTTTGTCAAATGAAAGAATATAGGTATTGGCGAGTCCCAATAGATGTTCTTCGGGAGTGTAGTGGTCGCCGATTTGATGTGAGGCAAAACAATCTCCAATATCTTTCTCCGGGATAAACACTCGCGAAACGGAAAGTTCGTGCAGGTACTTTTCCAATATGTTGTCCAATTCATTGATACCAAAATCAGCATTTTCGCGCGAAAAAGCCCGTTTGACATCAATAAAATGTGGAATAGGATGTGGATGGGCATCATTCTGTAGTTGAAGAATGATTTCGTGTGGATGGTATTCTGATGGTGTGCGTGGCATTTTTTGTTAGTTAAGATAGACAGTTGGCAAGCTGTCTATATATTCATTCAAATATCGAATTATAATTATTCAAACGTTTGTTGACCTCTTTTTCGTATAAAAATACGATTTTGATGTCACAAAATCGTTACTATATCGGTAAAACTAAGTCTTTTATAGTTGAATCAGTGAACAACAAAATGAGTAGATGATAAAAAGTTTGTATCATTTATTCATTTTCTAATCTACTCATTTACTCATTTTTCCTGAAAAACATTGCGTAGTTTAGATTATTCCTATAAATTTGAGGTTGAATCTCAAAGATAAAGATTTTGTCGACAAACAAATTTTAAATTTTTAAAGTGCTTTAATTATGAAATTAAAAGTAACCTTAATGATGCTGTTTGTAGCAGCGTTCAGCCTGGGGGCTTATGCACAGGCGTGTTGTACAGGGGCGAGTATTTCTTACCCCAATGGTGCAACTACTATTGCATATACTCCAGCAGTTACAACGACTACATCATCCAGCACGATTGGCTACGTAGGTGACCCGAATGTCATCTCTATGGGTAGCACTTACAGTGCGCCTTCTACCACGTACACAGGTACAACTTATTCCGGTGAATACGCATCATCAGGACCTTTTTATGCATCTAAAAGTTGCTGCCAGGGAGGTACAGGTACTGCTTACCCAACGGGTAATACGGCTACCGTAACTACTTATGGTGATACTTCTACAGGTACTGATTACGGTATAGGTGCCGGTGACCCAAATGTTATTTACATGACTGGTGTCACTACGAGCATCTCAACGACTACTTCTATTCCAACTTATACGTCGGATGTAGGAAATAGCTGTTGTAGTGGTCCGGGCATCTCTTATCCGGGAGGTAATACAGGTTCTTACTAAGGAAGAATTGAGAATTGAAATTTACTTCTCAATATAAGAAAAAAGGCGTTCTGAAATTCAGAACGCCTTTTGTATTTTTATGATATGTCTCGTTAAAGAATTTTTTGCGAAGCAAAATAATTAATCAAAAATCATTCATTCAAAAATCCTCTCATCCCATTTCTGCTACTACTTCCTTTACTTCCGGTACCATGCGCTTGAGCATGCCTTCGATACCTGCTTTGAGCGTCACGGTAGAAGAAGGACATCCGCTGCATGAGCCTTGCATGACCACATTCACCACGCCGTCGCGGAACGATTTAAATTCGATATTGCCACCATCCATCTCTACGGCAGGCTTGACGTAAGTATCTATCATTTCTTTGATTTTTTGGGCAACTTCGGGATTGTCGGCACTAAATTCTGCCATATTTTTGGCTTCCATTTCGCGCTTTACTTCCTCAAATCCCTCACTGATAATTGCCTTATCTTCCTGCACATAATTCTTGATAAATTCCTTGATATTAAGCATGATGTCTTCCCATGCGTAGTTGAATTCTTTGGTAATTGTCACAAAATTATTGGCAATATACACGCCTTTTACGAAAGGAAATTCAAATAATTCTGTTGCAAGTGGCGACCATTCTTTTGCCAATGCCTCTTCCCGAAAATCCGCCGTATTATTGGCATACAACATACGATTGGTGACAAATTTGAGGGATTCAGGGTTTGGGGTTTGCTCGGTATAGAGCATCACAGGTCCTTTTACTATCGTTGACATATTTTATGATTAGTCGATAGTCCGTAGTCCATAGTCTGTAGTCTTTAGCAACCTAACGGCTACCTATGGACTATGGACTATCAACTATGGACTAACCCTTATTTAGATTCTTTCTACAAAGGTAACATTTTTTTTGAGGAAATGGTTTTCGTGTTTTATCTGTATTTTTTTTCGTAAAATAAACAATTTTAACATTTATAATTTATTATTTTTTGAATATTTTTTATGTAATAAAATAAAATAATATTACATTTGATATGAAATACAGAAATACAAAAGAGTTTAGCTGCAACTTTCCTAACATGGCGAAGCCACTACCATTGTTTCATTACTACATTGTTTCATGGTTGAAATGAGTTTTTTGCGAAGCAAAAAACCGTAATAACAATCGAACAATACAACAATTGAACAATGACAACTTTTGACTTGAAACTCAACTTTTGCCAAAATTGTGCAAGAGAAATGTAGATACTAAATACCCGTTTCATTCACACATTTCTTTTCTATGGCTG
>CALHBW010000034.1 GCA_937930625.1 uncultured Saprospiraceae bacterium
CCTTTTGAGTCGATATAATTTTGAACCAATCATCGTGACTACTTCTTCGCCTTCTTCTACAAGTTCGCCTACAATTTCCTTAAATCTTTCTTCATTTTTGAAATCCCCCATCACTATTTCCGCATCAATTTTATTAAATTCTGCAATTTTCTTTTCCGTGTCCGCTGCAAATCTGTGAGTCGTGTCAAGAATATTTTTATAAACGTATGAGTAAGATTCTCCCGTCTCGGAAAGGCGTGTTTCATCCACCTTTGAAACACCATTTTCAATAATCAATTTATGAATTTTCGCATTATCTATCGAATTGATAATGAATGGAGAATGAGTGGTCAGGAAGATTTGGGCATTAGGGAAAATCTTTCGGGTGAGAGGGAGAATTTGGTACTGCCATTTTGGGTGGAGGTGGACTTCGATTTCATCTAAAAAGAGAATGATGTGCTGCTCATTTACGGGAATATCTTTGTTTTTCCAACGAATCCTATCTAAACGCATGAGTAAGTCACCCATCCAACTTAACACAGAACGCAGACCGTCCGGCAGGGCATCAAATTCTATTTCTTTGTCGTGATAAACTGCGACAACATCCCACGGAGTAGTTTTTATTTTAAAAGTAAATTCGCCTTCGGTTAAATCGTGGATGCTATTCATTAAACAATCCAAAGCTGTACGATATTTCTTTGCTAATTCTTGGTTTCCCTCTGTTAATGCGATAGCAACCTTTGAGTAGGTTGAAGTTATCCAACTGGGAATATTTGAATTTTCATTATCATTTTTTTTAAATTCAAGAGCATTCTTAAAAGGGTTAATTTTCTTGTTTATTTGTACACTTTCCGATTCAATAAAACGATACCCCGAATAACCAAATACCGCAAATTTAAATCTGTAATTATAGTCGTATTCATTTGTATTAATGATATAATTACGTAATTCTTCGTTTTTCTCTGTTGAATATTGTTTTTTAAAATTGTTTTTTATTTCCTTGAGTTTTTCCTTAGAAATTACATTTAAATTTGAGTGAAGTCCTTTACAAGTGGAGCAGCCAAATTTAGTTACTTCATCAATTATTTTTTGGAATTCATCATCAAACATTGTTGAATAAATTAAACTTTTCGGTGAATCATCTTCATCTTCAAAAAAATGAAATCTTTTGTATAAATCGTTGGCAATATATTTTCTATGACTTTCGTCAGCATCAATAAAAAAAGATTGATAACTGAAATTGCTCGCGAGCGAGTGCAAAATAGTCGTCTTCCCACACCCATTCACTCCTGTAAAAATATGAATATCGGGATGTCCTTCTTCGACAGAAAAATCAAAAGTTTCCCCTTCAAACGGACCGACATTCTGAATATATAACTGACTAATTTTTATCATTGTACAGTGTAATTTCTACAAATATATCTAAAAACAAGCAAATTATCCAATCGCGTCCTCCAATTCCTGCTGCATCTCTCCCAAACTCTTATCAATCCCGGCATACTTCTCTGAAAGCGTAGAGATTTGCTTATTTTCCATATCGAGCATCACATCAAAATCATCAAAATTTTGGTCGATTTTGTCCTTGATATTACCGACGTAGGCTTTGAGTTTATCAGAAACTTCGCTTTCGAGTTTGAGTCTGCCACCGTTCACTTCCGAGTTATATTCTTCGATGACTTTATTGCGACGCATCCGTGCCGTTGCTCCTGCAAATAGGAAACCTACCGTTGTCAGAATCCCACCTGTGATGTCGAAGACCATTCCTTGCGCCACCGTAGCGAGTATCACACCAACTACCGCAAGTCCGCCACCTGCAGCGAGGTTGGGCGTAGTGCTATTTTCACTTTTAAAGACTTCTGAACCGATAAAATTTTCCGTTTTATTCATAAATTTGGAAAATTCCTCTTGCAAATCGCGCATTACATTGCTACGTCTATCGGCAATGTCACCAAAAATTTCGTGGTTATTTTTTAGTATCGTTTCGCTGTTTCGGATTTTGAGGTCAATCATTTTTGCCATCTGCTGAATGCTGTCAGCAATATCAGATACACCGGATTGGAGTTTTTCGTGCATGGCATCATTGAGGTCGCGCTCCATGCGGGTAGAGAGGTCGGCAAGCCACTGTTCGAGTGAGGTTTTTTTGCCAAAAATTGATGAAAAAGTACGTCGTACAAGACTGAAAAAACCAAGTCCGTTTTTGAGGTCTTCGCGTGTCTCGGAAGTGATGCGGTCGTATGCCGCGATAAGGTTTTCTACAAGAATATCAATCTGATTATTCGACCTAAGTTCTTGTTCGTTAAGGGTTTGGTGAATGTCTGTACGGAATCGTTGGTCGGCTTCGAGTTGTGCAGAGCGCATCTCCAAGCCCTTGTGTATGCGTTCGCCTACATTGCGCGAGGTTTGGATATTATTGGTCAATTTTAGGACGGGAGCTTTACCTCCGGTGATGTTTTGGGTAATATATTCACGAACGGGTAAAAAGCCACTATCAGGTGTATTTTCCAATTCCATTTTAGCAGAAACGGCAAATACATTTGGCTGTTCAATACCTTTTTTGACGGCTTGTTTGCGGACACCTTCTATATTGGTAGTGAGGTCGGCGGCGTTCATAAGGTCTTTTTGTTGAAGGATGAAAACGATTTTTTTGCGCCAATCGCCATGTATATAATCGAAAAATTCCCACGCCGATTGTCGATAGGGATTTTTTGCCTCAAATACAAATACAATTAAATCGCTGCCGGGAATAAATCGTTCGGTAATCTCTTGGTGATGGTCAGAAATTGTATTTGTACCGGGTGTATCAACGATGGCAATTTCTTTGAGAATCTCAACAGGCAGGAGGATTTTTTTGAGGTGTTCATTGACGACAATCGTGCTTTCTTCTTCGCCGTAGAGTATCTGCTGAATGGTATCGGTACATGGGTCGGGCGCGACTTTACAGACTTCTTTATCCGTCTCCAACAAGGCATTGATAAAGCTGCTTTTCCCTGCCTTCACTTCGCCCACAATGACAAACATAAACGGCTCATGAATACGATTTCGCAAGTCGCTGACCGTCTCGGCAAGTTCTTCATTACCGATGTCGATGGTCATTTGGTGGAGGTCTTTGATGATTTCGCCGATACGGAGGCGATTTTCTATAATTCTTTGATTAAGTATGCTGCTCATTGGTAAAATTCCAAATATCAAATTCCAAATTCCTTTAAAAATGAGTATATGATTAGATGAATAAATGAGTAGGTAAATATTTACTCATTTATCCATCTATTCATTCCAATACAGAATTTGGAATTTTCTCATTAAGACCTCAAAGTAGGGAAAAAGTAATGAATTGTGAAATGATTAGATGAGTTGTTGAATTGACGAATTGTTGAGCTGATGAGTTGTTTTTTTTGTGAAGTAAAAATAAAGGGTTTTGGAATTTGGTGCTTTTACATAAAAAAAGAGTTTAGTGACTCAAAAGGCTAAAAAGAATCACCAAACTCTGGAGGAAACATCATCTTTATACAAGTAAGAAACTCAGCAGAGAAAAACATTGTATATCTCAAAGGTGCAAGTTTTTCGAACTGCGAACAAATCAAGTAGAGCTTTGTTTTGTTCATTTTTTTAAATTAAAATACAACTAAATTCTTGATTTTTAATATTTTATGTTACATTTTAAATAAAAAAAATGATGCAGAATTAGTCTTGAGCGTACATTTTAATATTGTAAAAATGAGTTATTTTTTGGATACTTTTTGTTTCCCTATAACAATATGCTAATTTTACAACATGAGTCGTTTAGCAAAAACAGTAAAAAAATTAGAAAAATATCCTAAATCATGGTTGTCATTCGCTATTGGTCGTACAGTAAGATTAGTAGGAACAACAGGTATTCAATTTGAGGAAATGACAACTGATAAGGTAATCGTAACTTTGAAAAATAAAGCAAAGGTACGCAATCACATCGGTCAGATACATGCCGCAGGAATGGTACTCTTAGCAGAGACTGCAACAGGTATGGTAGTGGGGATGAATCTTCCTGATGATAAAATTCCGTTGATAAAATCACTAAAAACAAATTTTGTACGTCGTTCAAAAGGAGCGATGCGTGCAGAGGCATGGTTGAGTGAGGCACAAAAGCAACAAATCTTGACAGAAGATAAAGGAGAGGTTTTGGTCAATGTAAAGGTGACGGACGAGAGCGGACAATCACCAATTGAGTGCGAAATGTTGTGGGCATGGATTCCAAAACGGAAGAAATAGTGATTTAAGTATCAAATTCCAAGCACCAAATTCCAAATTCCCAAAAAAAATATCGTGTAAGCATCCATTTGAATTGGAATTTTTTTTGGGAATTTGTGTAAATTTGTGATTTATTGGCTCGTTAATCCGTGCGAAAATACGTTAAAATCATAATTTATTGTCACAACAACATTAATTATCGTGTTTCTATCTAAAAAAACTGTAGGTTGGTGGATTAAAGTGTGTCGTTTATAGATATGTTAACATTTCGGAAAGGCTTGGCACTTCTATTGCAATGTATTTAGTGTTACTAAAAAAATGTTTTTAGGCAAATCTAAATCTAACCAAACTATACATTGAGAGATGAACACTATACTTGTGACTTGCGCGACCAGCACGATAGGTAGTCGCGTGGTCAACAATTTAAAAAATGCCCACGTTCATGTGCGAGCAGGCGTGAGAAATAAAAGGAAAGCTAAAGCGATTTCAGTTGCCAATATTGAAGTTGTTGAGCTTGACTTTGAGAAACCTGCCACATATTCGTCTGCCTTAGAAGGCGTCGAAAAAGTCTTTTTTATCCTTCCTGTTATTCCTAATCAAGTCGAAATTGCGCGCGATTTTGCTAAAGTAGCGAAAGAAAAGGGCGTTAAAAAAATAATACTGCTTTCGGGTTTGGGAGCGGATATTAAAAGCTCGTCTGACATTCTGCGTTGGCACGGCGAAAAAGAGAAGGTTATCCGCAAATCAGGCATTTCATATACCATTTTGCGTCCGGGTAATTTTATGCAAAATTACATTTCCGGTTGTTATAGCAAGATGTGTGGTAATGGCAAATTGATGCTGCCACAAGGCGATGCAAAAATTAATCAGGTAGATGCCGACGATATTGCTCAAGCTGCGACTAATGTGTTGATGAATTTTGGGCATAAAGACCGAATATACAATTTGACGGGCTATTCTTACACCAATATGGAAATCGTGGATTTAATTTCTAATATTACAGGAAAAAAAATCGAGTATGAAGATATTAGCGAAGAAATAGCACGAACCAAAATGCAGCAATGCAAAGTCGGTGACTGGATGATTGATGTCATGTTGGGCTTACAACGCGCTTGTAGAGAAGGACTTATGGAAGCTTACTCCTTGGATTTAAAAAATCTTATAGGTAAAGGTCCTACTACATTTGCAGAGTTTGCATTACGGCATAAAGCAATTTTTAGTTAGCGTACTATAGAATTTTTCGGTATAATATTAAGGACGCGAACCGCTAAAAGCTCGTGGCTTTCTCCGATTATTTTTATCATCTCTTTTATCTCGAAACCATTCATCAAATCGAATGACCTCATAGCCCATTGGGTCCCAAAATAATTGCCCCTCTCCATCTTCCAAAGCTTGAATTTCATTTTTGGCTATCTCAAATGTTTCATTAAAATTGCCGCGATGTTTGATAAATAATCGAATGACTTTAGCAATCAATCGGGCGCGTTCGATATTTTCTGTCTCGGTGTTTTTGGGGCTGAGTAGGCGGTTAAAGTTTTTGATTTGATAATCTACCAGAAACAGATCATTTTCATCAATGTGTATCATCATCTGGAGCAATTTATAGCCTAAATTCCATCCTGATTTATCCGAGGTAATATGCTCATTTTTGCTGAGTGATTGAGCGGCTTCTTTCAGATTGCCCTTGAGATATTCCAAATTCGCATGAAAAAACAACCAACGGGCTTTAATGAGTTTATTCCCGGCATTGATTTGCTTGTGTTGAAGGGCTTTTTGTATGGTAGCTTCAGCATTTTTATAATCTTGGTTGCGTAGATGAGCAAAAAACAGATAGTCCATGGCGCGAAGTTCGTTGACCATGCCTTTTCTGAAGTTATCAATAGCTTGGTTAGCATATTTTACAGCTTCTTCGTAATTACCTAGATTAAGATTGATATAGACTACGTCTTTGAGCACACCACCTTGATTAGATTTCGTTTTCATGATAGAATCTCTCGAAAACATATCAAGTAAGTTTCGTGCATACCTATCTGCATCCACAAATTCTTTGCTAATATTGTGGTCGTGCATTTTGGATACATAAAACCAAAATAGGAATCGTTCACTAGATTTTTTTTCATCATAAGCCTCCAGATCTTTTAATATTACGGAGGTATCATGCTCAAGGTTTATTTTTTTATTTCCTTTGAATTCATTGAGTAGTGAAACTTGAAAATAGTATTGCCGTACCTTAAGCCATTTTCCCAGTTCAGCATGTTGGTAATCCATCGTCTCACTATACTTTTGATAAGTTTCTATCCCTTTCCTGAATCCGGACGTGGTACGCAAAAAATCCCTGATAACCAGTATTTCTGCAAACATCTCATAAGATTCTGCTAAATTCAACGCATCATTGAGTATTTTCTCCCCTTCGCCAAAAACACCTCTTCGTATCAACAACTGCCCCTGTAGAAACATACGTCTGCACTTTATTTCTGCATCTAATTTATTACTATAATCTAATGACCCGGAATCTCTCAATACCATAAAATTGAGTAAATCCTTCTTTAGTCGCTTTTTCAAATGTGAAAAAGAAGAATTTGGAGAAGAACCATAAAGTAGTTTTGCAGCTTCTTTATCTGTCTCTATGCCTGAAATAACTAAATCAAACAACTGGAGCTTTTTCTTCTCCATCCCGTTTGTCTTAGCATTAAAGAACCTTCGGACAAAGCGCCGTTCTTTGCTGTCAAATGAATTAATGATAGGTATTAAATTTTTCACGCAAACTATTCTTTTTATGAATTGTGACTTGTAAAATAAACTATTTTCTATGATATGTCTTCACTTTTTCGTGTAAAAAAAGTAAACTAAAATTAAGGTTCGTCACTAAACATTGATTATCAAAAAAATACATTTAATGGTTTTTTGTTTTATGCAGTCCATGCTTTAAATTCTTTTTACAATAAAGTGACTACAATTTCTCTTAGCAGTTGATCATATTCTGTATCAAAAATACAGTATTAAAAACAACTTAAAATACTAAAAAACAGTGATTTATGTTAAATCTCTATGCAAAAATATTATTTTTTCTCGATAAAAAAAACTTTGCATAATAGAAAAAAAAACAGCATTTTTGATGTGTAATTGTAATTGTAATTGATTTGTTAACCATTTTAAACTTTAATTATGTTAGATTGGATTGAAACTTTAATGAGACTACTCGGGGTATGGGATGATTATACTGATCGAAATGACGGCAACGAAGACGGCAACGAAGACGGTGGCGGATAAGGTTAAGTATAGTTCCTTATATTTACAAGTTGTTTAAAATACCCAAAAAATCTAAGTTTACCAAATAAAAAAATAACAGATACAAAAGGGAAAACCACGGCAAATGGTAAGTATCTGTCTTTTCAAAAAACTTTCACAGTGAGAAATACAGCTTTCCCCATCAAAAAGTCCAAATTTGGTAAATAAGAAATAAAAATATCTTGAGTGTCTATTACTGGTTGATTATAACAATCTGCTCGTTCCAGAGCAATTGACTCTCTCCCACATCCACACAAAACTTAACACCTTCTCCCCCTTTACACATACGTAAAGGGGCTTAACTATATGTACATACCCTTAAATTAACGAAAAATTTTAAAAGAATTTCTAATTCTGTATCAAAAATAAACCACTTTAGTAAATAGAACGATTTGTCTATCAATACTTTATGTAAAAAAAGTTACTAAAAAAGCTCAAAAAACTAATTAATAACGGTTTGTTATCTGCGTTCTGAAACCCCATATTTGCATTATACAATGTTTTTCTCTGCTGAGTTTCTACTTGTATAAAGATGATGTTTCCTCCAGAGTTTGGTGATTCTTTTTTAGCCTTTTAGAGTCACTAAGCTCTTTTTTTATGCCCCTCCCCTATCTTCATATGTCCAAATACTTTTATTGAAATAAAAGCTACCAACCCTTTTTCTGTATCAATTTATTTAATATTTTTCGTAGCTAAACTCCTGTATATCAAGCGAATTTAGGCTAACCTGATTAAATTTCTTACCAAATCATGCCACTTTCTTGCCTTGATTAAGGTACTCTAAATCTGCATCTTTGGGTTATACAATGTTTTTCTCTGCTGAGTTTCTACTTGTATAAAGATGATGTTTCCTCCAGAGTTTGGTGATTCTTTTTAGCCTTTTGAGTCACTAAACTCTTTTTTTTGTTTCATAGCTTCCTTGTTCAATCGTTTCATGGTTACATTTTTGTATGCTCTTTATCTCCTCTGTGCTGATTCTTTGTTGAATCAAAATCAATAAAACAATAAAGCAATCGAACAAGGAAGCTATGAAACAAAAAAAGGGCTTCGCTCTCGCAAAACCCTTCAAAATAACTTTCTAATATTTTTTTCAATTCAAAACTTACATTCCGAACTTAAACTTATCACTCATCCACACCTCTGATTTTGCGCGTATGTTTCTAAAGTTTTCAGCATACAGCGTTAATACGCCAATTCCGTAATCAATGCGTTCGCGCGTAACGGCGTCACTTTCATCCACTGCTTCCGGTTCATTGAGTCGCTCTGCCACGAAGCGGATAATCAGGTGTTCCGGGATGTAACAAATATGATTATTCTTATAGCTGCTTGTCCGAAGTTCATTCACAGGATATGCCCCACCACGCCCTGACGAGACGCTGACTATCATACCGGGCTTATGCCCTACCTCCTTCGTAGAAGCCAACAGGAAGAAGTTTTTCAGCATTGGTGTAGCCATTCCACTCCATTCCGGCGTAATCGGTATAATCGCATCACAGGTCTGCAATTCGGCTGCTATGGGCGACCACATGGTTTTCCACTTTTCACCGCCTTTCCAAATACTTTCATCCCACATCGGCAAATTGGCAGCCTGAAGATTAAGCAGATAAGTTTCCGCATCAGGATGGAGCGTTTTGATACGGCTTTCGATATATTTTCCGACTTTTAGCGATTGAGAATTTTCACGGTGACTACCCGTGATAATGGCATATTTCATAATTCGTTTATCCGTTATTGGTTGATTCGTTATTCGTGTATTCGTTTATTAAATAACGAGTCAACGAATATTAATCCAATTTTAATACCTCCAAAAATGCCTTCTGCGGCACTTCTACCGAACCGATTTGGCGCATTTTTTTCTTTCCGGCTTTTTGTTTTTCCAATAATTTACGCTTACGGGTAATATCTCCACCATAACATTTTGCGGTAACATCCTTACGAAGCGCAGAGATAGTCTCGCGGGCAATGACTTTCGCGCCAACAGCAGCCTGAATAGCAATTTTAAATTGTTGGCGAGGGAGCAAATCTTTAAGTTTCACACAGATACGCCGTCCGAATTGTTGGGCTTTATCTTTATGAATCAAGGAGGAGAAAGCATCTACGGGGTCGCCATTCAGCTTAATTTCCATCTTCACCAAGGTGGAAGGGCGATAACCAATAATATCATAATCAAACGAAGCATAACCCCGCGAAATAGATTTTAATTTATCATAAAAATCAAAAACAATTTCTGCCAAAGGCAAATCAAAAGTCAACTCCACACGAGTTTCGGTGAGATAAACTTGGTTTTTGATTTCGCCCCGTTTGTCAATACACAAACTCATAATCGACCCTACGTATTCGGGTTTGCAGATAATTTGTGCGCTGATAAAAGGTTCTTCTACTCGGTCAAGAATCGTTGGTTCGGGGAGGTCTTGCGGGTTATTGACTGTGAGCGCATCGTTGGGATTTTTCTTGAGATAGGCACGGTACGACACGTTGGGAACGGTCGTAATGACATTCATATTAAATTCACGCCACAAGCGTTCTTGAATGATTTCCAAGTGCAACATCCCCAAAAAGCCACAACGGAAACCAAAACCGAGTGCGATAGAAGTTTCTGGCTCATAGACGAGCGAAGCATCATTGAGTTGTAGTTTTTCCAGACTATCCCGCAAGTCCTCGTAATCGTCATTATCAATCGGGAAAATACCTGCAAAAACCATTGGCTTGACATCCTCAAAGCCTTGAATTGCCTCTGCACAAGGGTTTTTAGCGAGTGTGACGGTATCACCAACTTTGATTTCTTTGGATTCTTTGATACCTGTAATAAGGTAGCCCACATTTCCTGCACCGAGTACTTTTTGAGGGACATTATCCATCTTCAAAATACCAATTTCGTCGGCTGAATACTCGTTTCCTGTATTCATAAAGCGTACTTCATCGCCTTTACGCATGGTACCATTGAGGATACGGAAATAAGCTATCACGCCACGATAAGCATTGAAAGTCGAGTCAAAAATCAGGGCTTGAAGCGGTGCTTTCGGGTCGCCTTCGGGCGCGGGAACGCGCTTCACGATGGCTTCCATGATGTCTTCGATACCTTGTCCGGTCTTACCGCTTGCCAATACAATATCGTCGCGTTCGCCGCCGATGAGGTCGATGATTTGGTCTTTCACTTCCTCAATCATCGCGCTATCCATATCAATTTTATTGATAACAGGGATAATCTCGAGGTCGTGTTCGATAGCGAGATAAAGATTACTAATCGTCTGTGCCTGAATACCTTGCGTGGCATCGACTATCAGAAGCGCACCTTCACATGCAGCGATAGAGCGCGATACTTCGTAAGAAAAATCGACGTGACCGGGCGTATCTATGAGATTAAATGTATAATCCTCGCCATCCGTATGTGTGTAGTTCATCTGGATGGCATGGCTCTTAATCGTGATGCCGCGCTCGCGTTCCAAATCCATGTTGTCCAATGCCTGTGACTGCATATCACGCTCGGAGATGGTTTTGGTATGTTCTAATAGCCTGTCCGCCAAGGTGCTTTTGCCGTGGTCGATGTGGGCTATGATGCAAAAATTTCTAAAGTGATTCATTTCAGTGCAAAGATACCGTTTTTAAGTTCAAGTTCAAGTATCAAGTTCAAGTTCAAATGGATTGGAGTGGTTTTTTCTCGAATTAGAACGTATCTAAATAACGAATTTTGTGTGGAAAGGTTGTCAACTTCAATTCTAAACATGCCGAATAATTTCACAAAAAACAACTCAACAAACATAAAATTTGCTCACCATGCAACCTTCCTTCAAACGAATTGTCTTTAAATGATTAGGCTTCATTATACATTATACATAGATAAAATTAGATAGTAGATAAATATGTTTTTTTGTCGAATAAAAGCGTGTTTCTGACGAAAAAATAGGTCAAAACGGTGACGTTTGTACACCTTTGCGGTATTCAAAATTTAGAAACATCCCCTTGTTTCTTTTTTAATAAAATATAAAACTATGTCAAAAGTATTCACACTTTTAATGGGAGTCCTATGCGTGTTCCAAATGCAAGCTCAATCTCTTGGAAACATTACAGGAACAATATATGATGCTGATAATCAGGCGGCTTTATATGCAAATGTCATCTTGCAATCACCCGCAGACAGCAGCATGATTAAAGGGGAAATTACAGATGAAAATGGTGCGTTCAAATTCACCGGAGTGGCACATGACTCGTACCAATTGATGGTGAGTTATATTGGTTTTGACAATTATTATTCTGAAGTTTTTGACCTCAATACATCAAATTACGAAATGCCCTCAATTACCCTGCAAGCAAGCGGTACAAGACTGGAAGAAGTCACCGTAACTGCTCAACGCCCTATGATTGAAATGAAGTCAGATAAGGTCGTTTTCAATGTATCGGGAACGGTCAATTCGAGTGGCGATAATGGCTTGGAATTGCTCCGCAAATCGCCCGGAGTGATGATTGACAATAACGAAAATATCAACGTACTTGGCAAAAGTGGTGTCAGAATCCTTATCGACGGCAAAGAAAGCCCTTTGACGGGCGAAGACCTCGCAGCTTTTCTCAAATCATTGCAAGCCGACCAGATTGATGCCATTGAAATTATCACCAATCCTTCAGCAAAATATGATGCCGAAGGCAACGCAGGTATCATCAATATTCGTTTAAAGAGAGACCAAAACATGGGCGCGAATGCCAACATCAATCTTGGTGCTTCGCAAGGACAGAAATTTCAGGCAAATGGCTCGGTCAGCGGCAATTATCGCAACAAAAAAACTAATGTTTTTGGAAATTACGGATACAATAATGGTCAAAATACCAATTACATGCGCCTCTACCGCGAACAAGACGGAATGTACTTTGACAATAATAATGACATGTTGAGCGATTGGGAAGGACATAACTATAAGTTTGGTACTGACTATTTTATAAATAAGAAAAATACAATAGGCTTTCTGGTCAACGGTTCTATGGGAACCCGTATTTTTACAAGCGATAGCAATACGCCGATTGGTATGATTGGCGCAACAGAGCCGGATAGAATTTTAATGGCTGACAGTGAATCAGACATGACAAGAAACAATCATAATTTTAACCTGAATTATCAATTTGACAATGGAAAAGAACGGACATTGAATGTGGATTTGGACTATGGGCAGTATCGCAACGAAAGCGACGATTTTCAACCCAATACTTACACGGACAGATTAGGAAATGTAGAGGAAGAGATAATTAATGCGACGGATTCTAGAACAGATATTGACATTTATACGTTAAAAGCTGATTATGAGCAACCCGCATTCAAAGGGAAACTCGGCGTAGGTATCAAAAACACCTATATTACAACCGATAATACATTTATGTTTTATAATGTATATAATGGTGTTCGACAATTTGTTCATGCGACCAGCAATATATTTGATTACACAGAAAATGTAAATGCTGCCTATGTGAATTATAATACACAAATAAAAAAAGTGGGTATCAATGCAGGAGTTCGCGCTGAACAAACCAACTGGAAAGGAGATTTGATGACCTTCATCGAAACAGGTGATAGAACGGATAAGAATAGCTATATCAATTTTTTCCCGTCGGCAGGTGTATCGTGGCAAGCGAATGAAAAAAATAGCTTCAACCTTTCTTACAGCCGCCGCATCAATCGTCCCTCTTATCAAGATTTGAATCCATTTAGAAGCCAATTGGATATATTGACTTTTGAGAAAGGAAATCCCTTTCTAAGACCGGAATATACCAACCAAATTCAGTTGCGTCATTCCTTCAATTACTCCTTAAATACAACTTTGAGTTACAGCCGTACCAACGATGTGATTACGCGCCTCGTTGATATTGATGAGGACAACCCGGATGCAAGTTTTATTACGTGGGAAAATATTGCCAATCAAAATCATTACAGCCTCAATGTAGCTGCGCCTATACCATTTACCGATTGGTGGAGTAGCTATACGAGCCTGACACTCTTTCACTTACACAATAATGCAGATTTTGGTGATGGCAAAATTATTGATGTACGTGCAACATCGCTCAACGGCTATAGCCAACAGACATTCAAGCTACCAAAGGATATTTCGCTTGAAGTGTCGGGCTGGTTTGTCACGCCAAGCGTGTGGGGTGGCAATATGCAAACCAATGCAATGGGCAGCATGGACATCGGAGTTCAAAAGCGTATTTTGAATAATAAAGGCAAACTCAAAATCTCATTGAGCGATGTATTCAAAACCAATGCGTGGAGTGGAGAATCACGACTCGGCGAACTCTATATGGACGCCAATGGCGGTTGGGATAGCCGCCGCGTAAAAGTCAATTTCAGCTATATGATTGGTAATGAAAAAGTGAAAAGTCGCAACCGAAAAACAGGCTTGGAAGACGAAAGCAAACGTGTCAAATCAGATAATTAATATGAAAATTCCAAAAAACAAATTCCAAATTCCAATAGAATAACACGTTTGAATTGGAATTTGTCCACGATAACCATCGGGATGAAATTTGGAATTTATTCAAGTTAGCTTGAATCAAGATACTAAAGAGCAAAACTGTGTTCTTAATTCGCCCGACAATCCTCGTGATTGTTGGGCTTTTTTATA
>CALHBW010000035.1 GCA_937930625.1 uncultured Saprospiraceae bacterium
CGTCAAAAAAATTGAGGATAGAAAAAGGATTATAGAGTTTGATTTTACCATTATAAGAATAGCCGTTGTACCATAATTTGACACCTTTTAGCAATTCTTCATTGGTCATATTGAGATGCGAGGCAGCAGCTTGGATATAGTTGGGAAAATATACGGATAATTCTTCATGAGTTATCCCAAGTAAATCAACCCCATTTGCACTCATTGTCAAATCCTTCAAATTATTCAAATCCGAAAACAAACTGACCTTACTAAATTTCGACACGCCTGTAATGAATAAAAACCGAAGGTGCTGTTCTGAATCCAAATCTTTCAAGGAAGAGAAAAACTCGCGTAAAACGGCTTGATTGGCTTTTGCTTTTTCCGGTTCGGTCAAAAAGTCAACGATAGGTTTGTCGTATTCATCCAACAGAACAACAACAGACGTATGCTTTTGTGAGATTTGTTTTACCAAAGCCCGAAATTGATTACCAATTGAAACATCGGGCAATTCTACACCAAACTCCCGACCATATTCTTCGAGGTCACGGCGAATCATTTTTTCCAATTCATCGCGTCCATACTCATGTCCGTATGCTGCAAAATTGAACCGCAAAACAGGGTGTTTCTTCCAGTTATAATCCGTCTTTTCGGCAATATACAGACCTTCAAATAGTTTTTTTTCTCCTTCAAAAAGATAGCGCAAAGTCGTGAGCAACAAAGACTTACCAAATCGACGCGGACGCGATAAAAAATATAATTTACCCTTATCTACCAAGTCATAGATTTGTCGCGTCTTATCTACGTACAGATAGCCGTATTCTATGATTTCCTTAAAATTTTGTAAGCCTATGGGTAGTTTTTTCATGCCTAATCCCTGTTTCCAAAAAAGGTCGCACAAACCTGTACGACCTTTTCCAAAATATATTTTAACACAAAAAAATGATAAAATGATTCATTCACTCCTTCATTCAAAATTCATTCATTAATGCTTACGCATTCATCGACAATAAAAACTCATCATTATTTTTTGTTCCTTTCATGTTATTTCGCATAAAGCGCATGGCTTCCTCCGGATTCATATCGGCGAGTTGATTACGGATAATCCACATGCGCGAAATGGTATCTTTATCGAGCAATAAATCTTCGCGGCGTGTACTCGACCTCGTAAGGTCGATAGCCGGATAGATGCGTTTGTTGGCGAGTGTACGCTCCAATTGGAGTTCCATATTACCCGTACCTTTAAACTCCTCGAAGATGACATTATCCATCTTAGACCCCGTCTCGGTAAGTGCCGTAGCGATGATGGTTAGCGAACCACCGTTTTCGATATTACGTGCTGCACCGAAGAATTGCTTGGGCTTGTGCAAAGCGTTGGCTTCGACACCACCTGAAAGCACCTTACCACTCGCAGGCGCAACCGTATTGTGCGCTCGCGCAAGACGTGTAATAGAATCTAACAGAATGATAACATCGTGACCACATTCTACCAATCGCTTCGCTTTTTCCAAAACGACATTCGATACACGAACATGGCGTTCTGCCGGCTCATCGAAAGTCGAAGAAACCACCTCTGCATTTACACTACGCTGCATATCTGTCACCTCCTCCGGACGTTCATCTACCAACAAAATCAATAAATAACATTCCGGGTGATTACGTGCGATAGAGTTTGCTATATCCTTGAGTAAGAAGGTCTTACCTGTTTTTGGTTGTGCTACGATGAGTCCACGTTGACCTTTACCAATCGGCGCAAACATATCAATCATTCGCGTTGATTGCAAGTCCGAATCTTTCGACAAGTTGAGTCGTTCTTCCGGGAAAAGTGGCGTCAGATAGTCGAATGGTACACGGTCGCGCGCTTCTTGTGGTGCGCGTCCGTTGATGAAAGCAACTTTCAACAAAGCGAAATACTTCTCCCCTTCTTTTGGTGGGCGAATCGCTCCTTGCACGGTATCTCCCGTCCGCAAGCCAAACAATTTAATCTGCGAAGGCGATACATAAATATCATCCGGCGAAGTCAGGTAATTATAATCTGCCGAGCGCAAGAAACCGTAGCCATCAGGCATCATTTCCAACACACCATCACCTTCAATCACACCGTCAAAGTCAATATTGAAGACCACCTTTTCCTCTCCACCGTCTCCGGCTTTATCTCTGTCTTTATAATCTCTTTTTCTATCTCTGTCTTTATAATCTCTATCACTCTTTCTATCGCGCTTCTCGTATTTATCAGGCTTTTCATATTTATCCTGCTTCTCATATTTCTCAGGCTTAACGGACTGCTCCGGTTTGTCTGGCGAATATTTCTTCGGCTCAATTTTTTCCTCCACTACCGCAGCCACTACTTCAGGCTCTTTTTCTTTCACCTTTTTCTTTTCCTTTTTCTCGGCAGGTTTTTCATCATCAGGAACGACTTTACGCTTACGTCTTTTGCGTGGCTTCTCGGCATCAGCTTCAGCATTTTCAGGCTTTGATTTTGCTGCAATTCCACCTGTAATTGCCTGACGTTCGAGTATTTCGTATATCAAATTTTGCTTCGTCAATTTCTTGTATGACTTTATCTCCAGATTCTCCGCAATCTCGCGCAGCTCCGGTACAAGCATTTCATTTAATTGAAGAATATCGTACATATTATGGATTGTTTATTTTACTCCTGTTCTTCGCTTTTGATACTTTGTTCGTTGTTGGTAAAGGAGAGATTTTAGTAAATTTGGTGTTTTTCATCCCCAATTGACATTAAATAAATTAGCTCAACAACAAATAACAACACACAGCGCAGAACCTGAGATATTATTTTTTCTAAAATTTAGTTTCTGATTATTAGACTTTATTCTGGAATAAAGTCTTTTATAAATAAAAAATATTAATTGATTAGTGAAAGAAATTAAATAAATTCAACAAATAGGCGCAGTTATTTTTCTTTGTAAAAGACTTAAAAAACTAAGCATAGCCGAGCTATACGAAGTGTTTTTTAAGTTTTTTACAATGGAAAAGAACAAGCGTAGTTGTTGAAGTTATTTAATTTCTTTCACTTAGTACACTGTTAATTAAATTTCTTTGTGTTTTTTGACATTTATTTTGAAATGAATCGACCCAAAAATGACGCGAATACTCCCTGTATTTAAGGAGTTTTTGGGGAAGAGTCATTTTAAAAGAAATACTCAAAAACGCTAAGAAATTTATTTAACAATGTACTTAGCCTCTTTTATGATGGCAAACCATTATTAACAAATGAATAGTTAGTTTATTGAAAAATTCAAATCGCAAATGATGTCTCGTGGAACGGGAATTTGACATTGGAATGTCGAAATGAACTTGAGTAAGTAACAGACGAGTTTAAGCTAAATCAATTTCTTCTATTGCGTAAAAACGGCTTTAAATTTCATGTGAATTTTGACTTGAACTCGTATTCAATAGTGAGGGATAACACAATACTATACCACACTTTCAAGCGTGTTGCCGACAAATTATACGAACTTTATCGGTAAAAGTTTTAAAATTTTTATATAGAATAAAATTTAAGTTATAATTAATGGGAAATAGTCCGAAAATCATGAGGTTCTACAATACAATTTATTTATTGTATCTTATACAGAGAGCTTTGAGTAGGATATTTTCATATCCAACGGCAAAGTTACATTTAAATTTTATAATTCAAATACTATCTTTGCAAAAAATTAATAAAAATTAGATTGTATGATTATTGAATTGTATGATTGTACAAGGGTTTTATTAATTTTTGCGAAGCAAAAACGTTTTTTTGTACAATGGATAATTCTATCAAAAAGAACTGATAATGAACTATTCTTTTTATAAAAGCGTATGCTTTATTTATCGGTAAGATACAACTTATTTTTATTTTAATCAAGTTTTGGGAGTAAGGAGTTTTCGAGTGCCGAGTAGCGAGTAACGGGTCATCATTAAAATGACTCCTACTCGCTACTCGAAAACTCGCTACTCGCTACTCGCTACTCGAAAACTCATAACATGTTAACAGTCAGCTACATCAGAGAAAACACTGCTCTTGTAAAAGAACGCCTTACAAAGCGCGGATTTGGGCAAATGGATAAAATCGACGAAGCCATCAGCCTCGACGATACGCGCAAAGTGACGCAAAACGAACTCGACCAACTCCTCGCGGAAAACAATAAGGCGTCCAAAGAAATCGGGGCATTATTTAAGCAGGGCAAACGCGACGAGGCTACGGAAATACAACAAAAAGTAGCTGCGAATAAGGAAACGATTAAGGGCTTGCAAGCGACGATGGACAATACCAAAAATGCCCTCAACGAAGTCCTTTACCTCATCCCGAATGTCCCGCACGAAAGTGTTCCTGCCGGACAAACGGACGAGGATAACGAGGTCTTCAAAACAGGCTACGAAACCTTGCCCGAACTCGACGCCAATGCCAGCTTACCGCATTGGGAATTGGCAAAAAAATACGACATTATCGACTTTGAGACGGGCGTAAAAATCACGGGTGCGGGTTTCCCGCTATTCAAAGGAAAGGGCGCGCAACTCAAACGCGCCTTGATCAATTTTTTCCTTTATGAAGCATCCGAAGCGGGTTATTTGGAGGTAATGCCGCCTCACCTCGTTAATGAGAAATCTGCCTTCGGCACAGGACAACTTCCTGATAAAGAAGGACAAATGTATCATACTCGTCAACCGAAAGGTGATGACGGCGCGTTTGTAGATGATTTTTATCTTATTCCTACCGCAGAAGTTCCGGTGACGAATATTTACCGCGATGAAATCGTAAATGAAGCGGATTTCCCGATTCGTATGTGTGGGCATACGCCTTGCTTTCGCAGAGAAGTCGGTTCTTACGGAAAGGATGTGCGCGGACTGAATCGTGTTCACCAATTTGACAAGGTAGAAATCGTACAAATCGCGCATCCTGACAAGTCATATGATACGCTCCATGAGATGCTCGCACATGTAGAAGGTTTGTTGAATAAATTGGAATTGCCCTATCGTATTTTGACACTTTGCGGTGGCGATTTGGGCTTTACTTCTGCCTTGACTTATGATTTTGAGGTCTATTCTGCGGCGCAGAAAAAATGGCTGGAGGTGAGTTCTGTTTCTAATTTTGAGACTTTCCAAGCGAATCGCCTTAAACTACGTTTCCGCAACAGCGACGGCAAAATGCAACTCGCGCACACGCTCAATGGTAGCGCACTCGCGCTTGCGCGTATCGTGGCTTGTTTGTTGGAAAATCATCAGACACCGGATGGTATTCGAATGCCGGAGGCTTTAAAGGCTTACACGCGGTTTGAGATGATTGATTGATAAGTGCAAGTTCAAGTATCAAGCGCAAGTTCAACAAGAAAAAATGCCAGATTATTTTGAATAATCTGGCATTTCTTTTTTATGAAATATCTTTTTCAATTTCCGCAATTTTCAATTTCAGCAGAAAAATCGACAAAAGATTCTACCGTAAAATCATTGTCCAATAAAATCGTCTGTCCTGCTTTGAATTGAACTTTCTGACCTGCGGGTATTATACCGTCAGCAGTAATCTCATTGCCTGCCTGATAAGTGTTTGAAGATATAGTACCCGTTAGAGAAAGAGAAATTGTGCAAAGACACTCACCCGTTCCGTTATTACAAAAATCTTCCCATGAAGCATCGAATGTATTGCCGTTACTAATCGCAGCATTTGAGCTGGATATGGCTTCTAATTGAGTGCATAGGTTCATTAGATTTTCGTCATAACAATCGCTAAGTTGATTGTTGTACAGACGAAGCGTTTCCAAATTAAACAAATCTCCCAATTCAGGAGGAATGTAGCCACTCAATTGATTGGTGTTCAATCGCAGTGATTCCAAATTAATCAAATTCCCGAGTTCAGCAGGAATCGAACCGCTCAATTGATTATTGTATAGATGCAAGCTAATCAGGTTGGTCATCAATCCAATTTCAGGCGGAATCGTGCCGTTGAGATTATTGGTAAAAAGCAGTAATTCAGTGACACAACCATTGAAATCCACATTGACTCCATACCAAGTATCTACGTCTATTCCGGCAGGGCGTGTGGGGTTCACATTAAAGAAAGCTGCGTTGGGCCAACCTGTTCTGTCCGTCCAATTATCTCCATCTGTAGTGAGGTAAAGTTCGCGCAAGGCAAGGTAGTCATCGTCTTGGCAAAGTGTATGTTCTGTAAAGTCATTTTCAGGTGAATTGGGCATAACCGATGATGTGGTGCCCCACGATAGGAGAAACGTGAAAGTATAAATAATCATTCCCATAATAATTGTATTAGAGGGGATTAAGCGTTGATAATTTTTATTCTAATATAACGATAAAATAATATTAAAGTTGCATAATATCGTTAAAATTATCAATTATTGCGGGATGCTATAGAAGTTTGTTTTTGGGATTATTCGGGCAGAAAAAATCTAAACAGGGTTTTATTTCGGGGATAAGGTTATCTTTTTCTTTGGAACGATGAAAAAATAACTTTACGTACTACAAATTACAATCAACTGGTTGTCATTTTCATTTTTCATTTTCATTCGTTCCTTTGTCGGTTTCGGAATTAGCTTTTCTTTTTTGGTCAATAGCTTCTACTTCCTCCCATGTCATCTCCATAAAATTCATGATTTCCTCGTAGGGTGTTCCTTTTTCTAAGGAACGGATGACGAGTTTTTCCCGATTTATTTCGATTCCTTTTTCGATTCCTTCTTTGAAAAGGATATTTTCTGTAATATCAGTATCGTAATCGTGTAATAATGGCATATCTCTTATTATTTTAATTGCTTCGTCATCAAAGTTACGCAATTTCGCTAAAATTGTCAACTGCTCCAAATATCTTGACAACTCGCTTTTTGAGTCACTATACTTTTTCAGTTGTTGAATGACCAAACGCAGCACTGCTTCTCTCTTTTCGGGTTCGACATCGCTCAAAAATGCTAATAAAATCACCTCCGGCACTTGCGAACTCAACAAAACATCCGTATTCATATCGCGCACATTAATCAGGTCAAATCCTGTATAAACTTCATCCTGATGGAGTTGTGTACGCATAGTAGCTTTTCGTTCACCAAGATAAACCACCACATGCCGAATCGGTTTTTGATATTTGTGCGATACCATACCATGATAAAATCCGACGCGATATACCATGTTTTTGTCATTTTTTGTCTGAAATTCGAGATGCAAAAGCAGTTGTGTGCCGTCCTCCAATTCAACTTCATACAAAAAATCAACCTCGCGTTGTACCGTTCGGGTTATTTTGTCGGGCAGCACTTTATAGTGCTTGATTTTAAAATCCAATTCGAGTTCAGTAATTGGAATAAACAGACCTTCAGAATTTTCTCTAAAAATCCTATCATAGACATTGCCTCCATCTTTAGATTTTTTCTTTGCCATAAAAATAGATTTGGATTACGGATCAGTTTTTTTCGCCACTCACAATTTACTCACTGCCTTGCAAAAGCAATCGTCACCACACTCACCTTAGTACCCGAAATTTCAAGAATCTTGAGTGCACAAGCTTCTATTGTCGCACCTGTTGTGATAACGTCATCTACAAGCAAAACATGTTTACCTTCCAAAGATTTGGGGTCAACTACTTCGAAAGCATCCTTGACATTATCAAATCTGGCAATACGATCTTTTTTGGTTTGAGTTTCGGTCATTTCGACGCGGCGGAGGGCTTCTGTCCAAGGAACATCCATGCTTTCCGACAAGCCTTGTGCAAATACCGCACTTTGGTTGTAGCCTCGCATACGCTGTTTGTGTGGGTGCAAGGGCACAGGTACAATCATATCTGCTTGCCTGAAAAACAAGGATTTACCCAATACTTTTCCGTACAAATTCCCGACACGTATACCGATTTCGGGTTTGTTATTATATTTTAAATTATGGATGAGTTGTTGAACTTTACCGCCTTTTCCAAAATAGAAAAACGCCGAGCCGCAATTAAGTCTGATACGTCCCCAAAAGCGTTCGGTAAATGGATTTTCGCGGTCTTCGTGAAAATTCGTCTTAGGCATTTTGAATTGACAGGCGAGACAAATCGCTTCCTCGTGTGCGCGAATGTTTTTACCACAGGCGAGACACACACGAGGATATAGCAACGAAAACATATCGTCAAATATCTGATAAGACGATTTTTTGAGTAAGGATTTCACGGGCAATCATTTGAATGGCAATAAGTTAGGTGTAAAAATCCGTTTAAACTTAAACATCATCTTAAACTTGCACTTAGTATGGTTTTAGTCACTTGTTCGTATTTTCAAGGGTGAATTTCGTAAAAATTCATAAAAGCGAGTAATTTTGAGTTGTTTTTTATGAAAAAAATTTCCATACATCATATAACACTTTTTTACCAACTTATATATGTCATTATCAATGTGTCATTCATTGTCCTGACGCGCTCTACTATTACTACACCCGATACCTTCAACTATCTTCTCATCTCAGAACAACTCATTCAAGGCAATTTTTACGAAGCCATCAGCGGACATTGGAGTATAGGGATTTCGATATTGATTGCGCCTTTGATGGCACTTGGCGTGGATGGAATTTTGGCTTTTAAAATCGTCAATGCACTAATCGGACTTCTTGCGTTGACTTTGTTTTTACAGATAATTGATAGCTTTTTTCCTCCCTCCAGCCCCCTCCAAAGCAAGAGATATGAACGCGATAGTCTCCCCCTTTGGAGGGGGCTGGGGGGAGGAATCGCGTTACCATTTATCCTTTCTATGACACTCGAATTAACGCCTGATTTATTACTCACCGCCCTATTATTATGGTATCTCAAAATATTATTCCAAAGTTGCCTTGCATTTTCAAAATGTAAGGCAACTCGCCTAAACTACGGTTGGAAATGCGGACTCATTGCCGGACTCGCATATTGGACAAAGGCATATGCGCTACCCTTTTTTGTCATTCATTTTATTGGAATAAACGTACTGACTACTTTAACCGTCAATCGCAAAAGCGGTGGGTTTAAACCTACCGCTTTTGCGATTTTTGCGAAGCAAACTATAATCGGTATCTTCGTTTTCGCGCTAATTTCAAGCCCGTACATCCTCGCACTCAGTAGCAAATTTGGCGGGTTTAGCATTGGTACATCCGGCACTTACAATTTTGCCCTTATCAGTCCGCATCGCAACCATGACCAACTTACCAAAAACGAACTTATCGACCCCAAGACTAAATTCACAGACTTGTGGGCGTATGAAGAACCTGCACAATTTGTGAAAAAGTGGAATCCTTTTGCGACACATTCAGATAGAGCGCATTACACAAAATTTTTAATATCAAATATTATTCGCTTTTGTTATTTTGATTATGCCCGTCACTTGATTATTTTTTTGATAATCAGCACTTTATTATTATTTTATTGGAAAATAAAACTAACACAAGACGAGTGGTTATTTATCGGGCTAATGGTGTTTACTGCTTTCGTATTTACGAGTGGTTATTTCTTGGTTTTGGTACGTGAAAGGTATTTTTGGCTGGATAATTTTATTGGACTTATTGTTTTATTTTTTATTGGGAAAATATTTTTTCGGGCAAACGCAGTCCACCCCCCACCCCCCTCCAAAGGGGGAGATGAGAGAGGAAATCCCTCCAAAGGGGGAGACAATCGCGTAGAATCCCCCCAAAAGGAATGCACTAACACAAGAAGTTTTTCGCAAAGCGAAAAATCTCCCCC
>CALHBW010000036.1 GCA_937930625.1 uncultured Saprospiraceae bacterium
TAGGGACAGGGCATGCCCTGTCCCTACAAATGAGGGCAGGTTTTGGGGTGCTTGATTTCCAAGTAAAAAAGTAAAGGTATCATCATTTAAGCCACAGTGTACTACGATAACCCGCAACCCGTAACCCGCAACCCATTCACCTCATAGAATAAAAAAATCTCAATTAACCCCATCGCTATCTTCAATATTTTATATCTTTATTCGTCAAATAAAATTCGGAAGAATAAGACGGACTTAAAATTTACTTTTGAGGTAAATGTGTTTTTCGATAAATGATTAAATGGTATAATACATTTACTCATTCAATCATCTACTCATTTACTCATTTTCAAAACATTATGAACACAGGAATTTCAAATATTGACCTGACTATCATTGTATTGTACTTTATAATGATATTGGGCATAGGCTTTACGATAGCAAGACGTACACGCACGAGCGATGATTTATTTTTGGGCGGACGCACCTTTGGATGGGCATTGATTGGTCTTTCATTATTCGCCTCCAATGTATCCAGTGCTACGATTATCGGTTTATCCGGTGCGGCATATACCACCGGAATTGTCAATTCTGTATATGAATGGCTGTCGGGCATACCCTTGATTGTCGCAGCCTTGATATTTGTGCCTTTGTATCTGCGCTCACGTATTACGACCATCCCCGAATTTTTGGAAAAACGCTTTGACCGACGCTCACAGGTTTTCTTCTCTGTTGTGACGATTGTGATGAGTATTGTCGTCGAAATGGCAGGTGGATTATACGCCGGAGCTATCGTCATGCAAGCCTTTTTTCCGAACCTTGAGATATGGCATGTGACACTTCCCCTGGCGATTGTCGCGGGTGTTTATACTGCTTTTGGCGGCTTGAAAGCGGTGGTGATTACCGATGCCATTCAAGCCATTATACTCATCGTCGGCTGTTCTGTACTGACTTGGATGCTGTATGCCAAGCTAGATTTTTCATGGGCAAATGTCGTTGCCAATGTTCCCGAAGGTCATTTCTCAGTTGTACGCCCTATCGACGATAAGGCACTGCCTTGGCCCGGTCTGATACTCGGCGTCCCCTTTCTTGGCTTTTGGTATTGGTCCACCAATCAATACATTATTCAGCGTGTACTTGGTGCGCGTGATATACGTCAGGCGCGTTGGGGAGTGATGTTGGCGGGTTTTCTAAAGATTGTTCCATTATTTATTATGGTCATTCCCGGAGCAATGGCGATAAGTATTTTGCCCGGGCTGGAAAATGGTGATGCTGTATTTCCGAGAGCAGTTATTGAGATACTTCCTGTCGGTATGGTCGGTATTGTTTTGGCGGGTTTGCTCTCTGCGATTATGTCGAGTGTCGATTCTACGCTCAACTCTGCCTCAACCCTACTTGTTGTCGATTTTATCAAACCAAACAATCCGGATATTGCCGATAGCCAACTTGCACGCTACGGGCGAATAACCACCCTGACACTCATGGTCATAGCTGCATTATGGGCACCGATGATAGCCAATTTTCAAGGCTTATGGGATTATTTACAAGAAATGTTTTCCATCATCGTACCGCCGGTCGTTGTGCTATTCTTAGTGGGCGTGTTTTACAAAAGAGGCAATGGTCACGGCGCATTTTGGACGCTCGTGACAGGTACGCTACTTGGCGTTTTGCTGTTTTTGGCAGGAAAATTTGAAATTTCAGACATCCATTACACCATCAGGGTAGGTATTATGGTTGGTGTGAGTACTTTGGTCTTTATTATTGTAAGTGCAATGACCGAAGCACCCAATCAAGAAGAAATCGAACCCTATATCTTCCGTCGTGAATTATTGTCTGATGGAATGGAAGGTGTACCCTGGTACTTGGATTATCGCTTTCATGCCTTGTTATTGGTATTGATGATGGGATATGTTTTATTTGTTTTTTGGTAAAAGAAATTTTAATAAAAATGAAAATGAAAATAAAAATGAAAATTTAATAGGACGCAGATTTTACAGATTTATGGATTAAAACTGATATGAAATTCATCGAAATCCATTTAATCCGCGTCCAATCTACGCCAGTATATTTTTCATTTTCATTTTTATTTTCATTTTTATTAAAATTCCTACTCTACCCAATCCGCGATAAAAACATTCGTATCGCGTGTACCGCCATTATTTCTATTTGAAGAAAACACCAATTTTTTACCATCAAAAGAAAACATCGGAAAGGCATCGAAAGCCTCGTCGAAAGTAATCTGTTTTAAGTCGGTACCATCCACATTAATCATAAAGATATTGAATTGTCTGCCACTCTTTGAATGATGATTAGAAGAGAATAAAATCTTCTCGCCTGAAGGGTGGAAATAAGGCGCCCAATTCGCCTTACCCAATTTCGTCACCTGCTGCATTTCCGTACCATCTGCGTTGCAAACATAGATTTCCATATTCGTCGGTTGTACCAAACCTTTGGCGAGAAAATCCTTATAAGTTTTCACCTCTTCGTCGCTTGTCGGACGCGAAGCACGGAAGACGAGCTTTTTGCTATCCGGCGAGAAAAATGCACCGCCATCATAGCCCAATCCATCTGTAACTTGTTGAACGTTAGAGCCATCAATATCCATCGTATATAATTCCAAATCCCCCGAACGCGTGGAGGTAAATACGATTTTTTTGCCATCCGGCGAAACAGTTGCCTCGGCGTCGTAGCCGGGTGCATGGGTGAGTTGCCCACGTGTATTGCCTTCAATATCTGCTATGAATATATCGTAACTATCGTAAATGGGCCACACATATTTTCCATCTACGCTACGCACAGATTCCGGGCATTCTTCATCCCTCAAATGTGTAGAAGCATAGAGAATCCCCAAGTTGCCCGGCATAAAATAGGAGCAAGTTGTCCGCCCTTTTCCTGTACTCAACATAGGTGCTTTTTCGCCTTCATAACCATCCGTTGACATCATAAAAATCTGGTCGCAGGGGGCGTCCCACTTTTCATTAGCAGCCTGAAAGACGAGGTTTTTATTGTCAAAACTGAAATATGCTTCTGCATTGTCGCCGCCAAAGGTGAGTTGCTTCATATTGGCGAGGTTTTTTTCTTGTGGATAAATGTGCTTAACTTCTTTTTGAGTGTTTTCTTTTTGATTTGTATCTTTATTAACTTCGGATTTGCAGCTAATTAGGAAAATAATTGGGAGTAGAAAAAGGATATATCGCATGGTGTGTTATAGTTTATGAATTTATGTTATTTGATAATGAATTGGCGGCTGATGAGCAAATATAGAATTTTATAATTTTTTGATTGTGCAAATTAGGCTTATTCCTCATGAATACGAAATCTGGCGCAGGTGTGCGGATTATATAGAAACAAGCAGATTTCACTCGCTTTATAGCCTAATTTTTTATCACAGACTTCTGGCGAACCCTTAAATATCATCAATCTAAGTTCACTTCTCCAGCACCTTTCTCCTGAGAAGAATTTGTTCAATAAATCTATTCTTTCTTCTTGAAAATAGTAACTGAAGAGTTGTCTGTATATGTCCATTCTTTTTTGAGAACTTGGAAAATTATATTCATAAGGAATTGTATGGAAATAATTGAGAAATGTGAGCATTTCATCATCTTCAAGTTTCTCCCATAGTTCCTCAAATTCCAATGAATCATTATTTATATTTCGGAGATAATTATCGAAATTAGCTGTAGAGTAACTAGTGCAAGCCCCGTTTTTACTTTTTGTAATTGCATTTTTAGTCGATTCTGACGACTCCTGATTCTGATTATTGTTATCCACCGTACATCCTAAAATAAGAATTAAAAAGTAAAACCCATATTTATCCATATTATTCTATTTCAAAACTTTCTAAAAGCAAAAACAAGCGTTCCAAAATAAACCCAAACCCCATCCAAAACAGCGCGTAATCCAATCGAATATAGCCCATCACATGCCATCCCGTCGTATATTCCCACGGACATTGCCCCGTCAATTTATCCAACAAAAAACCTGCACTAAATTCAATAAAATACACCAGCACAACGAAAATCAACATCCGCACAAGTAATGAAAGATGCGCTACTTTCGGATAAATATTCAAAAATAAAACAGGAATTAGCGCGTAAATAAAAGCCATCCAAATATAAGTATGCCCCATCAAACGCAGGCTACCTTCCCCCGCAATAAAATCCGAAATTGCCGTAAAAAATACCTCTGTCGTCATTCCCAGACAGATGAAAAACAACATATAAAACGCTAATTTTTTGCTCATATCGTACAGGCGACTTCACAGGCTGACCGCGAATACTGTAATGACTGCTTTAGCTGTCAAGTAAAACGAAAATATATTTATAAATTATTGTTTTTTAAATAATTAAAAATTAAAACAATAATACACTTGACAGCTAAAGCAGTCATTACGGAGTTCCCGGTCAGCCTGTTCAGTCGCCATGTTTATTTTTTTATAAAAAAAAATCGGCATGTTTAGAATTGTAGTTGACACTTTCATCTTCAAATTGAAATAATATAAAATGTAAAATAATAAATGTAAAATGTAAAAGTTGTAGGACGCGAGTGAACGCGAAATGCGGCTACCCGTCTAACTTTGCCTAAATCGAATACTCGTCAGACGAATCACTTTATTCAGTGCGAATATTTTATGAGACAAATCACTACATTTCACAAAACCTTCGTCAGACGAGTAACATCCCACAAGTAAACTTAGACGGGCAGCCTATCGAACACACAACACATTCAAAATGAAACAACTAAACATAATAATCTTATTAGGATTGCTATTGCTACTACATTCCTGCGGTGGTTGCGGCGACGACTCGACTCCACCACCGCCCCCACCCAATTCAAATGACATATTAAGCATCAGTAATACACAAACCGACGAAGAAATCGGTCTATTGGTGGATGGAAATATCGGCTCTGTTGCTGTCAATGACAGTGCTTTTGTAAGTCTGGATAAAGACGTGCAACTGGGCGAAATTACCGGGACAGGCGAAGCCATTATTTTCAATAATCGTCGTGCGCCTGTATTGCGACAAAATATCAATTGGAAGACTGACAACACCATTATAGTCGAAACAATGCCCGACGAAATCCTGATTCCGGTGACGGTCTGGATTTTACACACGCCCTACACCACCAATCGCACCAATGCTATCGACTGGTCGTTGACGACTTCGATGATTTGGGAAAACGAACGTATGGGTGTTGCCTTTGAAGACTACGAAATCATTGACGCAACGAACAACCCAAATGCTGCCAATTACCTGAATTTTACTTGCTCCATGCGGAATAATCTCATTAATGACATTGGCAACAAACCAAACAGAATTAATATTTATGTAGTAGAAACCGTTGACGGTGGTACATCTCGCGGACAGGCGTGTTCGATTGGCAGTGATTTTGTGGCAATGGCTTCGCAAGCAGGCTCGGAATTGCTCTCACACGAAATTGGGCATAATTTTGGACTATTACATACCGATTCGCGGTCTGATTTCAATCGTACCAATGTCATGCACAGCGCAAGCAATACGCGACAATATTTTACTGAAGGTCAGGTGTTTAGGTCACATTTCAATCCGAGTTCGGCATTGAATGATACTTATAATGCGCGTTCCGGAAAGCCCATTCGCAATTGCGGACACTTGCAAAGCGATAGCCAATGCCCCGATATTGGAAAACGTATTTGGGAAGATGGTACTTTCAGACCGAATTAATATTATAATGAGTAAATGAGTAAATACTTGGTATGTTTAGAATTGCAGTTGACACTTTTGTTTTTATATTAATTTAATGTAAAATATAAAATAATAAATGTAAAATGTAAAAGTTGTATAACGCAACCGAACGCGAGACATTTTTTACTTTATTGATTTTTAATTTTTTAAACAATGAAAAAATACGAATGTATTGTGCGCGTACTACAAGCACTTTTACATTTTATATTTCAAAAAAGTGTCAACTGCAATTCTAAACATGCCAATATTCTCATCATTTACTCGTCTATTCATCCCATCATTTACTCATCTATTCATTTACTCATTTTTGTCAAAAATTATGAAAAAAATATTTTTGTTCTCCATAATATTAATATCGTCGTTTACCCTCACAGCTCAATCCAACCTCAATCAATTGAGTGACGAACAACTCGCTGAATATCTAATCAATCAAACCTGCACGGCAGAGCCTGAAAATGCTTTGAAAACAAAAACGACATTAAGGTCAGAAAAAGTCCGAAATGTAGAGCCTTTGCTCATTCAGACCTACGAAAAAGGACCATCAAAAACTGAATTGGATGCTTTCGGGCAATCTTGTCGCAAACGTTTTGATATGATTAAAAAAGCCCTTGATTCAGGCCGAAATTATGGTCTGTCAGAAGAAGATTTAGCCCTTGTGCGCGGACGTACATGGGAGGATTTTTACAAAAAAGAAAAAGAAAACTACGTGATGAGTCGCCGCTCGCAAGCCTTGCTCGCGCTTGGACGTACAGGCGGTACGGAAGCTAAAAAGGTGCTTCAAAGAGAAGCAAAAAATATGAAATCGCCTTTGCAAAAATCGGCGAAAGCGGCATTAGAGTCCGTGAATCAGTAGCACGTAGCGCGACACTTCCAGTTCGCGTTCCGTAGAACGATGCTTCCAGCTCGTTCCTTGCGTTTGTAGAGCCAAACTAACGCGAGGCGCGAACTGGAAGTATCGCGCTACATCCTAAAAATTCATTTTTAATCTCAAATTAATCCTTCTTGAGGTCAGGTAATTGGGCACTGCAAAGTATTGATTTTGCGTGGTTTTTACCCAAGTATTCGAAGCGGCATTGGCAACTTGCAAGAGGTTGAATACCTCAAAACTCATCCATGCCCGCCGCGAGAATTTGAAAGGACTGCGACCACGTCCGGCGCGTCTGTTTTCATCCCACAGCAAATACGAGAACCCAATGTCGATACGATGATAAGCCGAGTAGCGATAAGTATTACGTGCCACTACGTTGTTTTGTAAAATTCCGAAGGGAAGTCCCGTGCCAACGGTGAAGTTCATATTCATTTTAAAGTTGGGGTTTTTGGGTAGATAATCTTGGAAGAACATCGAAAAACTCATCAATTGGTCGGTAGGGCGCGCCACATCACTCACCACCACCGAAGCAGTATCGCCTACCTCGCGTCTGGTGTGCGTGATGCCATCGAGTTGTTCACGAGTCCTTAATAATGAGAGGTTTATCCATGATTCTGCGCCTGGCACAAACTCACCATTGAGGCGAAGGTCAAGTCCGGTAGCATAGCCTTTGGCATTATTATCACCATAATATCTAATACGAACATTATCGACATCAAAAGCCACGATGTCCCACAAACTTTTGTAATATGCCTCCGAAATCAAGCGGAACGGACGTTCATATATTTTGAAATCATAGACCAAACCAAGTACGCCATGTATGGATTTTTGCGCCATTAAAGCGCGGTTGACCTCGCCTTCCAAATTACGCATTTCGCGGTAAAACGGCGGTTGGTAATACGCGCCAATAGAGGCTTTGACCATGAGGTTGTTTTTGCCCGTGAGGGGTTTGTAATAGAATTGAGCGCGAGGTGTTATGATGGTTTCGCCATTCAAATCCCAATGCGATGCGCGTACACCGAGTGTGACACCCATTTCGCGCGTTGTATCTTGGAAAAATTTGAAGGTATTTTGCAAATAGCCACTCACGCGATTGGATTGGAGGTCGATATCGGATTTGACGACATTAAAAAGGCGTAAATCGTCATTGTCGTAAGGCAGCGTGTAGAGGGCGGAGTCGAGGCGTTCCCATTCGTTGATTTCGTCGAGGATTTGTTCGCGTTGGTATTTGACACCCCAGCGTACATGGTTGTCCATTTTGCGTTTTTCATTATCGACGAGTGTTGTTTCCCAACCACCTCTGTGTGCTACGTTGGTGACGTTGGCAGTCAGATAATTGCGGACAAATTGCTGCTGTTCACCTGCCCCGATGACAGCAATAATATCTTCTCCCGCACCTTCTTCGCCAAGATTAGTTTCTAAGATTCCGAGTGAATATCTACCTGTGATGTCGATGCGTTCGTTTTCGTTACTTTGGTAGGAAGAGGCGAGAAATTTCAAATAATAATTCCCATTTTTCGGCAAATGACTCAGCGAAATACCGTTCATATAGGTATCAAAATTATCGCGTTCTTGTCCTTCAAACAGGACACGAAATTGGAGCGCGAGATTAATCAAACCAAGCGTAGTATTTCGTTGTTGTGGAACATAATTATAGGAACTGGTATTGATATTTCCGATATAACCAAGCTGCCAAGTCGGACTTAAATCATAAGTAAAATACCCTTGCAAATCAAAGAAGTTCGGGATGTACTCGCCTTGTGTCTGAAGGCTACCGAGTAGATAACGGGTCGTTTTATATCTTGCTCCGATTAAATATCTGAATGCCTGTTTTTCATCTTTTTTCTTCTTTACGCTCCCTTCTACATGCGCCGAACCCCCCAAAAAACTCATACCCACCGAAGCCCGTACTGAGTCAGGACGTTTGTATTTTATATCCAATACAGACGACAATTTATCTCCAAATCGCGCCTGAAAACCACCTGATGAAAAGGCAATGGAGCGTATCAAATCAATATTCGGAAAAGTCAAACCTTCCTGCTGCCCGGAGCGTATTAAAAACGGGCGGTATATCTCAAAATCATTGACATAGACCAAGTTCTCATCGTAGCTACCGCCCCGCACGGAGTACTGCGAACTCAACTCGTCAGCACTACCCGTTACACCCATTGCCAGAACAGATATATCTAAATTGCCACTCGTAGAAGGCAGGTATTCAAAGGGTTTGGTGGAAATGGATTGTAATGTTCCGACTTCATCGCGGATGCGGTCTTCTTTGACGGTAGCTGTACCGGTTTCTAAGACTTTGGGTTTTAGTTTTACATTGATGGTTTGTTTTTGTCCTTGTTTGAGATTGACGGTGTAGGGTACTTTTTCGTAGCCTAAGTAGTCAAATTCGATGGTGAGATTGCGATTGGGCGGTAGGTCAAGACTAAATTTGCCTTTGTCGTCTGTGGTCGTGCCAAGCCCTGCACTGGATACACCTACACTGACGAATTGGATAGGCTCGCCCGTATTGGCATCGATGACTTTACCGTTAAGTGTTGCCTTATTTTGTGCAAAGCAAAATATGGATAATGAGCTTAGTAGGATTATTAAAAGTATTTTTTTCATATGTCTGTACAGGCGATTTTAATCGCCATGTTGATAAGTTTGAAATATAGCATATGGCGATTGAAATCGCCTGTACGAGTGTTTTAACGTTTTTATAACATCAATATTTTATCAGCACAAAAGAAAACGAAAAAAGCCGGGCAAATTGTTTGCGCCGGCTTTGTGTGGAGTTGGAATTTCTCCTGAGCGATACCTCGTAATGAGAAAGAAAATTATTTTACGAGTGTTACATCGTCCCTGCATATCATAATGCTTCCGTCTTTAAATTCAATTTCGGCTCGCCATACAAATACGGCAGGATTGACTGGTTGACCGTTTTGTGTATTGCCATTCCAGCTACAATTTAAGCCATTATACTCACAATCATTACTTTCAAATATGAGTTCTCCCCAACGACTGAATATTTGGAAAGTTTTTATAGAATTGACCAAATCAGGGTTGGTATTAATAAAAAAGAGGTCGTTGATGAGGTCATCATTGGGGCTGAAAACATTGGGAACATAAATGCCTTCACAATAATCTTTATTTATTCTGACAATAAGGGAATCTCGCGATGTACAGCCAAATTCATCTGTTACATTCAAATGATAAATTGTGTCGTTTAATGGAGTAACATTGATTTGCCGATTATCAGGATTATCAATTCCCGGACCTTCCCATGTGTGTGTAATAGCACGATTAGGGTTTACGGCAAAATCAAGTGTGAGGGATGCGCCAAATTCAATCGTGATTTCATCCATATCAGGGATAATATTGGCTGATACCGGACTGACTACATTGACCCATAACGAAGTATCTTGTTGACAATTATTCAAATCCGAAACGGTCACGGTCAAGTTATAATTATCCGGTTCGGGGTAAGGGACAGGTATCAGTTCATTTGATATATTCCCATTACCATAATCAATAAGAATTTCGTTGTGCGGATTGAGAATGACCAAATCAAATTCGCTATTTTCACAGATAGCATCAGGGGCATCCACAATGAGTTCCGGTCCCGAATAACCTATTATCTCTACATTCAGCGAATCAATTGATTGGCATAGATTTGTGTCTGTTACGGTTAATATGACAGTATAAATACCTGAATTGAGATAGTGTTTTTCAGGATTGAGAAAATTAGAAAAAGTACCATCGCCAAAATCCCAGTCAATATCATAAGTGGGCAATACATCGCCCAAAGGAATGAATTGAATGGTGTCGGAAGTACATCGCCCGTTGATAGCTTGAAAACTGACACCGATATTCGGTGCTGCAAAAATAGATATATCAAAAGATTGGCTATCATCGCCACATAGCTGAGAAGTTACGGTTACGGTGATGATAGTATCATTGGCAAAGTTGGGATAAGTATAAGTTGTATCACCCAGATTATCAATGAACTGTGGCGTAGAACCATCGCCCCAATCCACTTGAGTGACAGCTTCTATGGGAGTAACAGCAGTGGTCAAGGTAACAGTAAATGGCGAACATACCGGAGCTTCATAATCTATCGAAAATGCAGCGTCTGTGTTGGAGGGATAAACAATAATCGTATCCATCGCTACTCCGGGTGGGCAACCCTCTTTGAAGCCTTCTACGATAATAGGAACTAAGCGGGTGGTATCGCTGTTGTTGGAATAAACAAGGGTTTCGGGAAATTCGTTTGAAGTCGTACCATCCTCAAAAATGACGTTGATAAAATCATAATTTTGAGAGGTATGTACCAATGTAGCCGTATCGCCCGAACATATGGCATCATTCGTATTGAGAATTTCAAATGAAACATCGAAGCGGGCAGGGCGTTCAATTTGAATCATTTCCATAACTGTCGTGCAAGCGGTCATAACTGTGAGGTTGGCAGTGATAGTATCGGCAATATCAGGTCTTTCGACCATCACGGAGAATATCTCGCTGTTGCCTGTTTGACCATTTAATGACCAATCATATACATAACCTTCGATGGCGGGTGTTACTGCCAAATCAATTTGAATACTATCACAAGCAGAAGTCGTGTCTATTTCAATGCTGACGGTAGGGCTAAAAGCCGGTTCGATAATAAAAGTCTCGGAAACAATAGCTTGACATTCCGGTGAAATACCCACCACCTGTGTCAGTGTATAGCTTCCGGGCGTGAGGTTTGGCAGGGTGATGTTGTTCAGGTTTTCCTGAATATCGCCTGTTTCTTCGATAGTATAAGATAGGGTAGGGGTGCTTGAAGTGTTGTTTATGCTAATGATTGTTGTTTCGGAAAAAATATTTTCATTGGCTAGGCAAGCATTATCGCTAAATTCAAAACTCGCAATAGGTTCGGCTTCAACATTTACAGTGAGTGTAGCTATTCCCATGCAAAAAGAAGTTGGGTCTGTATATTCTATTTCAAATGCGCCGACATTATTCGATTGAAATACACCACCACTAACGCCATTTCCTGTATATGTACCTGCTTGTATAGTTGTTTGTAAATCAATAGCTTGACCTATACAAACGGTAATTTCGTCTTGGCTGAGTCCACCGATGGGAATGACTTCAATTTGCATCTCATACATACCGCCGCAGCTATCGGTCAGCATAAACATCTGTATTCCCGGAGTGTTGGGGATAAATTCGCAATTCGGTACGCTGCAATCTTCGATGTTTTCGGCAGGGTTGATGTAGTCCAAGAGGTTGAGGGTTTCGTTGGAGACACAAATAGAATCGGGATTCGTGAACATAATCTCAGGAGTGGGAAAAAGCGGAATCGTAATAGATTCTGTGAACTCATTGCCACAAATATCCCTTCCCGAAGCAGTAATCGTAAAATTGTCAGCATTAGGAATTTGTACAAGGGCGCATAATGTATCTGCGTCGCCGACTATATCTGCATCGGTTGATGACCAAGTAATTTGAGGTGGAATAGGGGAAAATTCCATAAAAGCGCAGGTTTCGACAAGGGTTTGGGTACAGAGGATTTCGCCGGGAATGGTGTCTATCATTTGCTGCTCGAAGGTGGTGATGGTAAAAGGTCTGCAATTTGGGTCACAGTTTGAATTATCAGCGCACAATTCAAATGTATAATCACCTGCTTGTGTATTGTCAATTGTAATCGTCGGATTTTCAGCCGTTTGATTGGAGAAAGAGACACCTGACGAGGTAGGTGTCCAAGTGAAATCATCTGCGTGTTGTGAAATATTATTGATACCTACCTGAAAACTTGGACTACATAATTGTGTAGAATCTATTTGTAAAATGGCATTGGCAGAAGGGGCAGCAGTGATGGTAATTTCTTGTGAAATAGAGAAGGTATCACAATCAAAATGGTCTGTAACGGCAAATTCCACTTCATATGTACCGGGTCCGGGAAAATTATGTGCGAAATTAAGAGTATCGCCAAGAAGTTCGTCATCCACATACCAAAAAAACTCATCAACCAAGTCCCGGTTGCAGATGTCTCCCGTAAATTGTACGTTAAACGGAGAAGATAGGCAGGCGAGGTCAGAGTAGGTGAATCCGTTCAAGGGATTAGGGATAACATTAAATTTTATGTTATCAAAATTGGCAACTCCAAACTCGTCCACACAATCTGTTCGGGTAATTCTCGTAAAATATCCGAATGAACCAAAGGGGGCATTATCTCCCGGTTCAATAGGGTCTCCCGGCATATCTGCACAATCAAAATTATACAAATGACTGATAGTAGCAACGCCTGAAACATCCGTCAAAATGGTGTCAATTCCATCCGGATAATTGATTTCGTAAGTACCGGGTGCGCCGAGATTTGAGATGATAATACTGACCGGAGTTGAACCATTATTATCTAAACATAGGGTTTGTGGGGCATTGGTCAAAAAAGACGGATTGCTTTCGCAGAGTGTTTGAGTATATATTTGCCCTGCCCAGAATATTATCCCCAAAACCAATAAAAAACGAGTGTTATTTGACATAGATTAAGTTATAATTTTAGATTTTTTTTGCTTCATCAAAATCGTAATCAGACTTGCCGATTTTGAGCGTAATTCTCTGAATAGATGTTGCGGAAGCATCTATTTTATGAATGGGCATATAAAAACGTTCACTTGATTTTGGCAATAACTTTTCGCTGTTTTTTTGAGGATTGGCGGGTTTGCCGAAGGCTGTTTTTTTTAAGGTATATTGATTGCCTTGGTTATCATAAGCGGTGGCATGACCGATTTCAAAGGTGTAAGTTTGAGCGGATAGGTTGAAGACCTTAAATTGGGCGAATGTAGTTTCGGACTGTTTTTGTACGCCTTCCCATTTCACAATAAAATCGCCGTAAATCGCCACATTTGGACCGCCGGTAGTTGTGGGAAGTTCCACATTGGTGAGTTGCATCTCTTGTTTATTATCGTTTATTCTCACGTCGAAATCAATACGAGTAAATTTGGTGGCTTTTTTTGAAACGCCTCGCACTACGAATTTTACATTGAGTGGTATGCCTGCGGGCATGCTGTTGGAGACAGGATTTCTTTTTTCGTCCCAAGCACTCAAATCTCTTTTAAAACCGGAACTATTACATCTTTTAGCAATACACGCCATAGAATTTTGTTTGATTTGATTTCCTTGGTCATCAAAAAAGACATTCAAAAAGGGAATAAAAGTAAGTTTTCTATCTTCTTCCTCCATATTAGTCACTTTGTAAAACATCGTAATCCGTTCTCCTTCCCGTTTGAGTTCCTGAAAGTCGAATTTGAAATTATTGACAAGAGCATCATAAGCTTTATTTTTATGATTTTTTGGGATAAATTCTTCAACATCAAAGACATCTACTTCTATATTTTTTTCATTTGTTTCATCATTAATTAAAATGTCTTCTGAATATTGTTCATTGCCCTGCTTATCTACTACTTTCAGTTTTCCGCTTTTTTCTTTATATTCTTCGGGAATTTTAAATTTTACATTGCCATCTTTATTTGCACTTTCCTCGAATTCTTTACCGTCAATAATAATAATGACTTTGCCTGTTCTTTTAGGTTGTGCCGTTATTCCATCGACCAATTGTATGTTTATGGTAGTGGCAGAAGATGGGAATATTTTATCTCCCAGTTTGTTTACTGCAAATCCAATGATTGCGGTGAGCATAGCTACAATAATCCAATTTTTAGGTTTTTTCATATTAAAGTATTTTTATTTTTTTTGTAGTAAATTTTTCGCCTTTTTGAGCCGCGGACAATGCTCTACCAGCCTCTGGTCAAGTTCTCTGTTGCTGAACATCTCAAGGTTTTTAAACTTGGGTATTTTACTGTAAAATGCCAGATTGATATTGTTTTGACATAAGCCTGCTTCAGCACCCATCCTATCCATGCTGCTCATAAATTCATCTGTTATCTGACCATCACCGTACTGTGGGTTCCAGAAACCTTTTTCCCGGGTATTCTTCATTATCGCTACTTTGTCTTTGTTTTCGAGTATTAGGTTTGAGAAAGATTCGGCGCAGATACATGATTGTTCGATGTACGCCCGTTCGACAGAGTTGTATTTACCACAACTGATTGCTAAAAGGCTGATAATCAAATAAATAATATTTTCCTCCATTGCAGTTGTTAATTTTATATATTGTGATATTTTTTATGAGCTAAAAGTGGTATTTGACAAAAAGGACAGCCGAAAGGCTGTCCTTTTCTTTGCATAATTTAAACATACATCAAACCAGGAGTTTGCTTTTTTGTCCGGCAAATTCTTCTTCAGTGATGAGTCCTTTATCCTTCATTTCTGCAAGTTTTTCTATTCTTGAAATGACTTCGTCAGAAAGGTTCAGTGTTTTTGCACCTGCTGCTTCGAGTTGAGGCGTATTTGACAGTTTGTAGCCATTCGCAACGAAATTATCAAAGGTTGGCTGAGAACGAAGGAAAGAAAGATGGTCATTGGTCTTAATTTCATCGAGGTTGACAAAACCATGTTCAACTGATTTGCTAAGATGTAAATATGCACTATCGGGATTTTCCATGATAGAGTAAAGACAAGATAGTTTGAAATGGGCGTCAAAGTCTTTCGAGTTTACGTTGAGTGCTTTTTTGTAATCGATTATGGCTCCGTCAAAATCATAATTAGTATATTTTTTATCTCCGCTGATTTTGAAAGGATTTTTTTTGTCTTGATTCATAGAAAGACGCGGGGTTTGTTGAGTATTATCAGGCTGACTGGCTTCTGTAGGTGCAGCAGCCCCCACATTGGCGTTGTCTCCCTGTGTGTTGGTATTGTTGATAACTACGGTGGTTTGAGTTTGTTGTTGACCTCCTGCATTCATTGCCATGACATAATGAGGATTGTACTTCATATTAAATTTCATCTCGCTCATAGTCAGAAAGACAATACACTCAATAACTGCGATTATTGGAGTGATGAATGTCCAGATGAACAAAAAATATAACAAACCTTGAATCCATTGTCCGAGGTAAAATCGGTGTGCACCAAATCCGCCAAAGAATAGTGCTAAAATAGCAGCTGTTGTTTTGCTTTTCATAAGAATAAATTTTAAAATGTTACTTAAATAGATTTATTGTTTTTAATTGTTTCACAGATATATCGGCAGACAGCCCTCTCTTGGTAGCTGCCTGCCGTGTGGTCTAAGTAACACTCTTTTATATATTAATGTGAATTAACTTTCTCTTTGATAAGTCAAGGTAAGTATGGGTACTATATTGAAAGTTGGGCTTACTAAATAGTTGGCAAAAAAACAGAGGGAGCTAAGAAATACTCCCTCATAAATTTGTTGGTTACAGAGACTCACGTTGTTTGTTACAGAGTTAATGCTTCATGATGTTACTTAGAGACTTTAAAAACTCTTTTGTTAGGTAGTATCTTTTTTATATGATTAGGTTAGGTATTTTAGAGTGAATTTTTGAGTTGCCTCCTGCGCTCCTATGTGTACAGTCGGCAACTCACTTCATACGAAACTTGCATATCTCTACGTATGAAGAACATTGTAAAATTATGCTCAAATATTATATATCGCACCATTTGAGCAGTGACACATTTGGAAGATTCTAAAATCGTCAGAGCTAAATTTTACGCGTAGTCATATTTTAAGTGATTGATTATTAATAAAAAAGATACAAATTAACGCTAATGAAAATTCTATGTCAAATTGAGCAAAACAGAACTTTTTCTTTGTTGCATTTTTAGTGACTTTTCATGTTGTGAATAGTTTTTATTCATAAATAAGTCGCTAATAACACCAAAGTTATAGCAGTATTGTACTCGAATCAAGAAAAATGAAATACGATAAAACCATTTTCTAATAAAAAATATAGGATTTATATGATGGAAAAAGTACAAATGTACTACCTTTAGTCTTGCCCTCTTCCGATAACATAAGTTACTCAAGATGCTCAATACCAAACTGTTCCAACTCACGATTCATCTCTCACCTGAAGACATGAAGGCGGTGAGGAATTTTTTACTTTCTAAACACAAGAAAAGCGCGAACATCTTCAAGCTGTTTGATTATATCGACCAACACCATCCTGATTTTGAAGAAAATAAAGTCAAACTGACCAACGAAAAAGTATATGCACGCGTATTCGGACGAGGGCAAGCCTATAATAAAGGCAACATGCAGGCACTTGCCTCAAATTTGTTCAAAGAGATTAAATTCTTCCTCGTCACGCAAGAGATTGAAGAAGACAAAATACTATACGATGTCCTCCTAAGCCGTGTTTTCAAAAAACGCGGTATGGACGAGCTATTCAAAAAGCACAACGATAGCAGTCAGAAAGCCATTCTCAAAGCTCCTGTACTCGAACACCATCATTACCATGCCCTCGCTCAATTGAGCCACGATGCCACCTTTCACCGAGATACCCCCAAGCTCAATACCGACTATGACCAACAACTCGCACAAGCCGAAGAATACCTCGATATGCGGTATTTACTGGATAAATTGAAGATTATTTGTGAGCGAATGGCTATGAAGGAAATTATACAATCAGAAGATAATTTGGGGTTGATAGTTGTTGATTTTCAAGAGATTAAAAAAAATATACAAAATAATGCGTTGGCATCATTATATTTTATGGTAATTGAAATGTATGATAAAGATAATGTAGAAGCATATCGATTGCTTAAAGAGAAAATCTTAGCAAATAAGCTATCATTATCACCTGAAGTTACATATAATTTATGTGGTTTTTTGATTAATTTTTGTTCAAAGAAATATAAATCCAATAAAACGCACTATACATCTGAATTATTTGAACTTTATGAATATTTGATTGATAATAATCTATTGTTGGAAGACAACTATATTTACGAAAATCACTTTATATATTCTATCATCGTAGCTGTCGGAATAGAAGCTTATCCAGCTGCTCAAAGAAATCTTAAGTTATATAAAAAACTGAAACCCAGGTATCAGGCTTCTGGTAAAGCACTTGGTAATGCTATTTTATATTTTGCCCAGAAGAAATATGAGGATGTTATTACTCACCTACAACAGACCAAAATGAAAGATATATCCTACAAACTAACGGCGAGAAGCCTATTAATGCGTTCATACTATGAATTAGGGGAATGGATAGTACTCAAAGATTATATAAAAGCCGGAAGAAGGTTTATAAAACGTGAAAAAACAATAGCCCCGACTACTGGTAAAGCCAACCTAAATTTCTATAATTTTGTGGCAGAATTGATTAAACATAATGAAAAACCAAGCCCAAATTCCCCAACAATACTTCGTGAGAAGCTACAACAGCATACTACAATGATACATATTGAATGGTGTACGCAAAAAATCAAGGAGCTGGTAGATAAAGACGGCTGATTTTTTTCACCTTTCATTGCGTAAAAAAAACGCACCCACCATACGGTAAGTGCGTTTCTAAAAATTGTATCAACAGCGGTTACTTTGCTTCTTTAAATACAAAGTCTTCCGTCTCTGTATATTCACCTACTTTGAGGGTGATGCTATACATACCTTCCGGTAGATTTTCCATAGAGAAAGTTACCGAATCTCCAAAGGTGGTTTGAGTGAGCTGTACGAGTTGCCCTTGAGTATTTCGTATCTTTACGACAACTCTTTTGTTTTGCAATTGCGGAGACAACTGAGAGTGGTCAATATCAACTTGGACGGTCAAGCCAACTTGAATAATATCAATTATCCCTCCCGCAGGTGCATCCACAGGGGCAGTAGCGGCATTTACAAAAAAGGTGCTACACACCATCATGAGGCTCATCAAGAGCGTTTTTAAAGAAAAAGTCATTACTAAAGAATTTTACATTCAAAAAATCCCGTACCGCCTGTGTATGCAGACTGTGGCGGTCGGGGTTACGAAAAATTTGAATGAGAAGGTCTTTAGAGCGCTCATAGGGGTTACTTCTCAAAAAGCAGTTGAAAAGAATAGAGGAAATGCACCGGAAAATTTTGGAATATGAATTTGTTTAATTAGTTTTGCCAAGCATATCTCTATTACTTACGGCTTTCGGAAGTAAGTATCATATCTATGGCTTTAGGTTAGGTGTGGGAGGTGTTTTTTTTGATGTGACAGGTTGTTTTTCTTATCTAAATTTGTCACTTGAGCGTTTGTATTTAGCCACAAAAAACTTATAGCCAGTTCTTTATACACATAAATTAATCGGATTTTAACCTTATGTTTTTTATGAAAAAAATCTTTGTTGTTATTGCTTTGGCATATGCGATAGGTGCTTTTGGGCAGGTACCAAAAATGCCGTTGATATTCAACGATTCAATTACAAAGCACTTCAGAATGGCCGTACATGGGGCGGGAGTGAGTCCACAACAACTATCAATACTCCGTAAAGCGAGTATTTACATGAGCGATTTAAACATACAGTCAATGCCGGAAGACTATAAAAAACTGTACGAGTTTTTTGCCCCCAATATTATATACGATATTGATGTGACAAATACCTATTTGAATGATGAACAACACCACACTTACATCAAGGAACTACTAACTACTGAAGAAAAATTGTCGAAGGCTGATCAAAAGCAATTTACTGATATAGCGTATGATGACCGAACAGCAGTAGATGCTGCCGGATTTTTTTTGATAGGACAATATGCTTACTTAGACAAAGATTTTAAAAGAGCAGCAAAAGCATTCAAGCTCAGCAAAGATATTTTTGTACTCAATGATGCCCACGAACTCATTTTGGCAAGAGTGGAAATGGCAACACTACTTGCGGAATTGCAAGCAAGAAAAGAAATCAATTTGGAAGATTATGTACTCACCAACGGAAGGTTATTTACAGATCCGATGGGAAAGAAACATATAGTTAATTTACTTAAACTTATCGTAAGCGTAGGAGGGCACGTATTTAGAGGAGAATTGGACCCAAATGGTACATTTACATTACTGGTAAGTATCTACAATTTACATTGGAACTACGGGAATAGCGTTTATATCCGTATGGATGAAGCCTTTCGCACACCTTACATAGAAAATTCACTTGCCGAAACCCTCACTACACAACAACTACCTTCAAATTTCTTTGATAGTGGCGATAGTGAATGTTGTATAAATATGGATGAGGCAACAGAACGCCAACATCTCTCCATGTGGAAGAGAACTTTTAAAGAACCATTAATTAATAACCTGATATTCAACGAAATTATTGGTGCTAATAGTCTCATAGACAGCCACCAAAAAGACGTTGATTTGCTCCATAGTTATGCTGATGTGTATGATTTTATCCTCTCCAAAAACGACCTGCGTTATCAACTTGAAACTTCAACGGCCACGTTGAAGCAATTTATCTACGATCCTACACAGCCCGATACATTACAAATCGAACTTGGTCAAGCAATACAGAATATGTCCGAAGAAACCATAGCTAAATCCTACTTATATCGACACCTCGCTACACTCTTTTATACACATAATCAACTAGATAGTGCAGCGTATTATATCCGAAAAACATATGACATACAGAAAAAGTGGATACCAACAATGACCAAGCCGCGTAAACAACTCATACAAGGGTTTTTTAACTATCTTGAAGGCAATTATGCCGATGCACATACCTTATGCAAACAAGCACTTGCTATACAAAAAGACGACCCCACCTTATCTTACACACATCATACATTAGGGTTGATATACCGTGCAGAAGGCAATACAGAGGCTGCCGTCCGGCACTTTGAGCAAGCCGCAGCAATCATCGAACAACAAACCCGTACATTACAGCGCGGATATTGTCGCGAGTTTTTTGTTCAGTTAACTTACGATGTGTACGAAAATCTGGTTACTGAATATAAAGCACAGAATCGTCCGGAAGATGTATTCTCGGCAGTGATGAAATCTAAGAATAATGTATTTCGCCAAGTCGTCTCCCAGTTCACAGCGAATGCCTATACCAAAGATATTCAAAGAATTAATGAATACAGTACTAATAAAAATACTGATGAAGATATTGTGAAACATACTGGTGAACTTTACGCACTATTTTGGCAAAGCGAAAAGGAATACAATCAATTACAAATACTACATCAGGCTGAGATTGAGACCGCCCCCATCACACTAAAAAGCATCAAAAAATATCTTGATAATGACGAGGCATTACTTACTTTTTATACTGCCGACAATCATTTAAACTGCCTCATTACAACTCCACAAAATACCCAAAATGTGCGCCTGTGTACCGAGTCTCAATTGGAACAAGACATTAAAAACTATCGCACCAAATTTGTAGATTTTTGTCGAAAACATGATGGCGCGATTTCCAAACAAGGCGTCTTTGATGCCATTCATCCGATTTATAATGATGTATGGAAAAAAATCGAACAATCGGGTAGTATAATGGGTAAAGAACTCATCATAGACCCCTATGGCGCGCTACATTATTTTCCTTTTGAATTGATATTCAGTGATAATACGCCGAAAGAATTTAGCGATTATAATTACTTGATAAACAATCACGTAATACGCTATGCAAGCGATATGTCGCTCTTAATGAATCAAACCCCACATACTTACAAAAAAGACTTATTGGCTTTCGGAAATCCCGTTTTCAAAGGAACGCTTCAAGCGCATGAATTGAAGCAAGATGAGTTGGGCTATTACCGAAAACATCTACGTTCATTACCTAATACGAAAAAAGAAATTGAAGGTATTGCAAGCCAATTTCCCCCCGAACGCTACGATATTTATTTGGAAAAAAATGCGACCGAAGACCAACTAAAGTCGCTAAATAGTACAGGCAAATTATCGGATTATCGCTACGTACATTTCGCGACGCATGGTTTGGTGAACTATCGCAGTCCGCTACTCAGCACCATTGCACTCAATCAAGATGATAATTTTGAAGAAGATGGCTTTTTACAATTTTACGAGATAGACGGCGGTAGTATGCACCTCAAAGCCGAAATGGTCGTATTATCTGCCTGTGAAACGGGCTTAGGAAAAGTGATTGAAAGTGAAGGTGTGGTAGGGTTTGGTAAAGCCTTTATGAGTGCGGGAGCGCAAAGCGTTATCTTGAGTAAATGGCAGGTAAACGATAGCTCCACCTCCGATTTTTTTCAGGATTTTTACAAAATACTAAGCGACAATCCCAATGGAAATAAAGCACAATTACTGGCAGAACTAAAGCGTCAGCGCATCAATGAAATTCCGCCTTTCCATTGGGCAGGGTTTGTATATTATGGAAATTAAAACGTAACACGGACATTCTTGTCCGTGCTATAAATAACGAGGAATGAAATAAGGCTACCCGTCTAACTTTGCCTAAAGCGAATACTCGTCAGACGAATCACTTTATTCAGTGCGAATATTTTATGAGACAAATCACTACATTTTACAAAAACCTTCGTCAGACGAGTAGTACCTCCAAGCAAACTTAGACG
>CALHBW010000037.1 GCA_937930625.1 uncultured Saprospiraceae bacterium
AACATCTGTTACGACAAGTGTAGCATTTTGTGCTTTATCAGCAGAAAAAGTAACGCTAACTTCCTCATTTCCAAGTACAGGATTTGGATATACATCAAAACCTTCCGGACCATCAATCACATCCTCTGTAGAGGTAGTGAGGCTCAGAAGGTCACAATCTTGCAAATTGTTGAAATTGACACCTGTAGCTCCCATGCGCGCACCTTCGGTTGCTTTACCTACATATGTAGGTGGAAATTGTCCGGGCGTTTGCCAAGTCAATTCAAAGCATTGTGTATTATCCACTACATCAAAAGCAAGGCGTCCAACACCTACCCAATCGTCATTTAAGAGATAGCCTTCACCACCAGACAATTCGACATTATAAGAAATGATGTTAGCTTTTGAGCCTCTCAAAGAGTGTTGAGCGTAGAAGCTGTTATTTACTGCACCCGAAATTTGCAATTCTTGTACAATTGTCGGATTTGCGATGGCTTCTGCATTGAATGAAAAGCGGTAATTTTGCTCACTGAGGTTGAATGTTTCGCTCAAGTTAGAAGCTTTTACTTGAATGTCAACATACACTTTGGTGCCATCATAGGTGGCATTGTGGAAGCGGACATCGTACTCATCCGCAGCAGAAACTAAAGTGGCACTTGCTGTCAATACTAAAGCAGCCAATAATGTTTTTAAAATCTTCATAATTTAAAATTGATGTTTTATTGTGAGATTTTTACCGAAAAATCTCGTTGACCGGAAGTGATAGTCGAGATTCTCCGGTCTTTAATGTTTCCAAAAATTTATTATTTCATTGAAAAAGTTGTACCAAAAATACATTTTTTCAATCACATTTACAAATTTTATTTTACGCATTTTGTGACTATTTCTTTAATAGTCAATTAAATAAGGTTATTATTTAAACGTAATATTTCATAAATACTCCCTATTTTATTCAACAATAAGTGTTTATGAATTTGTATATCAAATATAAGGAATACTCAAATAAAGGTGGAATAGCAGAAGAGTCTTTGTTCCTTAATTAGACGAAATTTATAGCCGAAAGTTGCACCCCTAAATCAAAATTTCAATGTCTTAATTCCAAATTCCAAGTTGAACATGTGGCAAACGCTTATGTTTTTATGCCAATGTAAATATATGAAAAAAATATTTTCCATTGCAAATTATTTCTTTTAAAATTTTTCAAACAAACATCTCCTCCATATGTATATGTCTCCATTCACAGAAAAAGTAACCTCAAAGAGGTAGAAATTGCTGTCTAAAACCTAAACTCTTGCGCGTTTTTGGCAAAAGATGAGTAAATGAGTGGATGAATAAATGAGTAAATTTGAAATGAAATAATGTTTTAATGAATCAATAAACTCAAGCGTAAAAACAGGCTATCCGTCTAAAAACATCTACTCATTTCATCATTTATTCATCTACTCATTCATTATGGTAGTGGCTTCACCACGTTAGGGAACACAAAAACAAATCATATTACAACTTGATTCCGAAATTATTCTAAGGGCAGTCTGTACAAAAATGTGCCTATTAGTAAGGAGGAAATAGTAAGTTGGAATTTGTTACCTTTGCGCCCTGATTCATCATCAAAATCATTATGAAATTGAATTATAAAAATATCACCATACTTGTTTTTACGATTTTCATGGGAATGTTGTTTACACATACTATCGCTCGTAGTAATGACTCATTCTTTAATGATTTGGTAATAGGTGGTGAGCTTGAGTTTGTATGCGAGACCGATACGGTAACTTACTTTATAGAAAATCCGGAGAACATAGTTCCCGGAATGACCTTCTCTTGGTCTGTAGATGATGGAGTAATCATTCAGAATAATGGGGATACCATAGTCGTAGCATGGAATGGTTCCTTCGACTCTCCGGGAGAAATTACTATGACGGCAACAGCGGATGGTTGCAATATTACTAATAATCAACCTGTAACCTTTCGTGCGCCCGAAATATTCTCTCTTGATGTAGGTATTTTACCTTCTAATAATATCTGCGATGGTGATACCGCTTTCTTCAACGCAATGTCGCTGTATGAGCAATTTCCGGTCGATGAAAGCGAAATTTCTTACCAGTGGTTTGTCAATGATATGCCTGTCGGTACTAACAACTCCGACTTTGTATTAACCAATATAGTGGATGGTAACATGGTGCATTGCGAAGCTACGAGTACCTTTAATTGTCTGGCGAATAGTCTGGCTGTGTCCAATTCAGTTACTATCACGGTTACGCCTCGTCCGGTGGTGGATATACTTATCGTTGCCAATCCCAATCCCGTTTGCCCCGGAGATAATATTGTATTCAGCACCGTCACAATGAATGAGGGTTTGCAGCCCAACTACGAGTGGCAAGTCAATGGCGTGACGGTCGGTAATAATTTCCCTTTTTACGCACAAATGGGCTTGATGGCGGGCGATACTGTCACCTGTTCATTGCAATCCGAAAACACCTGCGCGCTCAATAATCCCGCGATTGATACCGTCGTGATTCAAGAAATTGAGCCTTTCCCTGCTACTATCACCATTGAAGCGGATATGAATCCTGCCTGTGCCGGCGAGTTGGTGGTATTTACGAGTACTCTGGTCAATGAAGGCGACGCGCCGACCTTTCAATGGTTTGTCAATGGAATGTCTGTGCTAAATCAGACCTCCGATATTTTTGGTCTTTATACCTTTGCGGATGGCGATGTGATTAGTTGTGAAATGATGTCATCCTCGGCTTGTGCGAGCAATACGGT
>CALHBW010000038.1 GCA_937930625.1 uncultured Saprospiraceae bacterium
TGCCGAACTCAAGTTGCCGGGCGTACTCGTCTGACGAAGGTTTTTGTGAAATGTCGTGATTTGTCTCATAAAATATTCGCACTGAATAAAAGGATTCGTCTGACGAGTATTCGCTTTAGGCAAACTTAAACGGGTAGCCTGGTGTCGTATTCACTTTAGTCCTATAACTTTTACATTTTACATTTTAATGTTTTTAGAAATTTTACTCAGCGTACGCCTCTGTTTTCGTACAGCCTTTTTGTATCATTTCTGCGCGAATCTCTTCTATTTCATTTTCTATTTCTTCTATTTCTTTATTCAAGTTAAATTTTTGAGCTACATCGGCAGTGATGGCTCTTTCTTTTCGGAAAAAGTTGAGTTTTTCGATGTAAATCTGCTCGGTTTCTTTCAAGCCTTTGCAATCCAAACTTTCAATTTTTGCTCTTAATTTTAATATCTGAATCAGCTTGCCGAGTTCTTTTTTAAATTCATCAGTATCGTCTTTTTTGTATAATTCGTAAAACTGCCCTGCTAATTGTTCGCCCAACTGTACGAATGTATTAAATTGCAAATCAGGGCTTTGCATATTCGATGTAAATTTAAATGGAAATTCGGGATGTTCATTATGATATTCCAAAACACTGCTCGACAATGCTTCGCTCATCGCTAATTTGACATAATATAATCGCCCCTCTTTGCCACCATTTTCATACATCAAAGTACAACTGATAACATTGCTTTCGCAAAGTCGGCGTCCGTTAATTTCTTTTTCTCGAAGCGGTTCTACTTCCGCATCGCCTATGGATGCGCCATATTTTGCTGCGATAGCACGAATATCTGTCATATTCAATTCGCCCGGAATAAGGTCATTAGGGCTTCTGAAATCAAATAGAATGATATTCTCACATTGTCGGCGCAATAGAGCTGTCAAGCCCCAATGATCGCCGGTGTGTATGCCGCTTGATACATTGACGTGCAGGGCACGGGTAGAAAAACGATTGATATATTCTCGTATAAAATTCATGAAACGACTGCTACCACGCGAGTGTTCGGCTTTGCTGCGATAATACCAAGGGTTAAGCAGCCATCTGCCGAGTCGCAAATTGAGCAGAGTAAAGAGAAACGCCTGTCCGTAAAAGCCGTGTATGCCTAACCCCGAATGATAGTTGGCGGCAGCCGTCATCATGGCATCCGCGAGGGTAAATTTGCCGTCTTCAAATGCTTCGGTACGGACGTAACCCGTTTTTTCAGAACCAATATAATGCTTTGAAAAATAGAAGTGTGTACCGCGTTTTTTTCTTGTATTCGGCGCGGCAGAACTATGTACATTCAAAGTGGCATTCAGCAGGAGATACGGCGCGTAATAATTGTCTGCCCCTAAGCCGTGTAATAATAATTCGGAGTCATTTCGTACCGAATATTTAAAATTATTGGTATCTGTAATGAGGAAAATTTCGCTTTTTCTATTTTTAAAATATGAATGTAAATTGTTTCTGTTTTTCTTATTAAACAAAGAAAAAATATACAAAAGGATAACAGGTGCTACAAATCCTGCGATGAACCACCAGAACTGATATGTACCGTCGCCTACTTGTGCTAATGCGAGAATAGCTTTTCCTGCCGAAGCAAAAAGCAGAACAATGGAGAAACCAATGAAAAAATTGGGCAATGAATTGCCGAATCGACGATAGGATTTGATGCTTCCGAGTTGGCGTACACGCCTGAAAATCAACACTGCGCCAATAAAAAAGCAGGCAACAGAGATGAATAAAGTCAACCAACCACCAATGAGCAATAAGCCAATCAGCAAGGTAGGAAAGACGAGAGATACCAAAAACATGGCGAGTCCTGCCGTAAGAATTTCTGCCATAAAAATACGTCGATTATCGTCGTTGGCATATCGTAAACGATTGAAAAAACCATAAATCAGACCGCAAATCAGAATACCAAAGGTCAGAAAAACCGGCACCGCAAATGCCAATCTATAATCGACGGGCAGAAAATGCGTTATGCCGCCAAAAATCAGCAAACTCAAATAGGTCAATCCAAAACCAAAGTAGTTGAACTCCTTGATTTTTATTTCGATATGTACATCATGGCGGCGTTGCATTTGTAGGCTGGGGCGCAGGTAGAGGATGAAGAAATTGAAGCTCATCATAGCACCAAATACCGCCGCAATACCTCCTATCCACAAGCCTTCCGGCGTGATAGCAGCTTTTACTACATCCCTAACCATGATAGCTACACCGCTCGAAAAATCAAACAGGTTGAGTACGCTGCCCCAATCTCTGAAGTTGCGCGTTTTGTGTGTGTCTATGAATTGCTGAAACAGGTCGCCCGAATAATGCGAAATCCAGTAGAAATAAGCATGATGCAGCGACATAAAGGCAATCATCAAGAAAATCAGCACCAAAAAAGCATAAGCCATTCCCGATGCACCAATACCCAATAAGCCCGGTGTGCCTCCGATTTGCTTCCAAAATTGTGGCTGAATATCTTTGACGCGCTTACGAAAGTGCGACATTTGGACGTCAGGCTTGACGCCTTTGCCCTCTCCCGTTTCATTTGTTTCGGGCAGGAAGGGCGAATTTTTAGGGCGTGTACCAAAAAAACCGCGTTTGTGTGCCGATTTTTCGCCTGTGAGTAACGAGGCAAATGCCGCCCCCATAAAACTACTTCCGCCAACAACGCTCAAATAATCAATCCGACGGAAAAAATCAATACCTTCAGACATCAACTTACGCATGACACCCAACATAAGTGTGGATGCACGCGCGCCACCATTCGAGAAAGCAATACCCCACTTGCCCTCTGCCGCTTCGCCTTCGGTGATGTGTACCCGCTTACGTCTTTGCTTGATATACGTCTCCTCTTCACGCAGGACTTGCTTAAAGTCCGTCGTGTGCATGTCGTTTTCGTGTATATTATTTTGAGACATGGCAGCAAATATAAGATAAAGTTATCAAATGCAACCTCAACCTCAAATTCAATGAAAAGAATTTGCCTACGGCAAATTAAAAAGATTGAAGTTGAGGTTGAAATTGTGGTTGAAGTTGAAGTGGCGGAGATGTTGTTCTACTGTGCGGATATTTCCTCGATGGTTAATGAGCTTTATTTAATTTATACTCTTTTAGGCTAAGAATTTAACATTTTGACGGTGGCTTTTGCGCTTATTTTTCACTTTAAAATCATTCATTTATCCCGATAAAATCACGCTTTCAAAGTAAAAACTAAGCACAAAATCCCTCACGTCAAAAAG
>CALHBW010000039.1 GCA_937930625.1 uncultured Saprospiraceae bacterium
GGGTAAATTTCGGAAAATGCTGATTCACGCAGAGAACGCAGAGGTCGCAGAGATTTTATAGTATTTCTCCGCGTACTCTGCGCTCTCTGCGTGAAATATAGATGTTAATATTTTCCGAAATTTATGCCGTTCACAGTATAATTGTCCATATAAAAAAATCCATGAGAATTATATTTAAACGACTCAATCATGTCCAAATTTGCATACCCAAAGGTGGGGAAACAGAAGCTCGAAAATTCTATTGTGGTTTACTGGGGTTGGAGGAAATTGAAAAACCGGAAGACCTCAAAAAGAATGGCGGTTTTTGGCTGAAAATTGCAGATATTGAGTTACACATTGGCGCAGAAGATGTGAAAAATACATCTAAAAGACATCCTGCATTTGAGATTGAAAATGTAGAGAAAGTCAAGGTATATTTGCAAGCTGCGGGCGTCCGAATTAAGGAGGATAATCCACTACCGGAATTTTATCGGTTTTCGTTTTATGATCCATTTAATAATCGAATTGAATTATTAGAAAAGAGAATGTGAATTGATAATTCGTTTTAGAACTGTTCTAAAATAATCCTATTTTACCCGTTACTTTTATATTGTTGATGGAGTCTTTACCTTTGCGGGCAAAACGTAACACAGACATTCCTGTCTGTATTACTATCCACGCAATACAGACAGGAATGTCTGTGTTACGAAAAAATTATTATGAAAATAACGGATTATCTGGCACAAAAGAATGACGAAACGGTTATCTCATTTGAGATTTTACCGCCACTAAAGGGAGGAAGTATTCAGTCGATTTTTGATTCACTCGACCCTTTGATGGAGTTCAAACCACCGTTTATTGATGTGACCTATCATCGTGAAGAATATGATTATAAACAACGTCCGGGAGGCTACTATGAGAAGACTTCTATACGCAAGCGTCCGGGTACAGTAGGCATCTGTGCAGCGATTATGAATCGTTATGGTGTAGAGGCAGTTCCGCATTTGATTTGTGGTGGGTTTACGGTTGAAGAAACAGAAAATGCGCTCATTGATTTGAGCTTTTTGGGGATAAATAATGTGTTGGCACTCAGAGGCGATGCGCGAAAATTGGAGGGTAGATTTATCCCTGAACCCGGCGGTCACAATTTTGCCATTGATATGGTACGTCAGATTGAAAAAATGAACAAAGGCAAGTACCTCGAAAGCGAAGGACAAGCAACGGATATTTGTATCGGCGTGGCAGGCTATCCCGAAAAGCACTTTGAAGCTCCGAATATGAAACTCGATATGCAATTCCTGAAGGAGAAAGTAGATGCAGGAGCAGATTACATCGTCACGCAGATGTTTTTTGATAATCAAAAATACTTTGATTTTGTGGATTTGTGCCGCGAGTATGACATCAATGTACCGATTATTCCGGGTTTAAAACCCTTGACACGCAAGAGTCAGATTTTGCGCCTACCGAGTATTTTCTACGTCAATTTCCCCGAAGATTTGGTCGAAGCAGTCATAAATGCCAAAGACAAAGCAGCCGTCAAACAAGTCGGTATTGAATGGTGTATCCAGCAATCTAAAGAATTGAAAGCCAAAGGCGTACCTTGCCTTCACTACTACACGATGGGCGATGTGAGTACCTTTGTAAAAATTGGGAAAGCGGTGTTTTGATGGTGGATGATGAACGGTAGATGGTGGACGGTTTTAACGCGAGGTAGGACGCGAGTTTGTTTTGCGTGATGTAGAGAAAATTCATGAATGTTCTCTACATCACGAACAGGGAAATGCTCAATTCCGTTTTAATTTACCCAAAAAACGTCTGCCATTTCTCGTTCTTAAAGCTGTTTACGCAACCTTGCCACCGGAATACTAAGTTGTTCACGATACTTAGCAACGGTACGACGTGCGATATTATAGCCGGCTTCCTGAAGTGCATTTTTTAGCTTTTCGTCCGAAAGCGGTTTCTTCTTATTTTCACCTTCAATGAGTTCCATTAAGATTTTCTTCACTTCAAGCGTTGAAACCTCCTCGCCACTATCCGTTTGCAGTGATTCTGAAAAGAAATCTTTCAGGCGTTTTGTGCCAAATTCCGTCTGCACGTACTTGCTATTTGCTACCCGCGAAACCGTCGAAATATCCAAGCCTGTAATCTCCGCTATATCCTTGAGAATCATAGGTCTAAGACGTTTTTGGTCGCCTGTCAGGAAAAAATCATATTGATATTGAAGAATGGAGTACATCGTCTTGTACATCGTTTGTTGGCGTTGGCGGATGGCATCAATAAACCACTTGGCAGCGTCTATTTTTTGTTTGATAAACATGACTGCTTCGCGTTCTTTTTTCTCGCGTTTGCGCTTGCCGCTACCGCCGTAAGATTTGAGCATTTCTTTGTAATGCTCGCTGATGCGGAGTTCGGGCGCATTGCGCGAATTGAGGGTGAGGTCAAGTTCGCCGTCTTTAATCTGGATGATAAAATCAGGAACAATATACTGCTGAATCCGATTAGCACCCGACGAATAGCCACTTGCAGGTTTGGGATTGAGTTTCAAAATCTCGTCAATGATAATTTTCAACTCTTCGTTTTGAACGCCTAACTGCTTTTTGAGTTTTTCGTAGTGCTTTTTTGAAAATTCTTCAAAATGTTTGTCAATCAAATTGATAGCCATATGAATGACTTCATGGTCGCTATCCGCACTTTTTTCTGCGTGTTTTCTCTGCAATTGAAGTGACAAACACTCCTGCAAATCTCTTGCCCCAATACCTGCCGGTTCGAGTGTTTGCACCACTTTGAGCAGACGTGCAACCTCCTGCTCATCCGTCGTAATATTTTGCGAAAAAGCAAGGTCATCCACAATCGCAATCGGCTCACGACGGAGGTAGCCGTCATCGTCAATACTTCCGATAATCTGCTTGGCAATTCGCTCTTCACTTTCATTCAATTTTACCAGTCCCAATTGGCTTTCAAGATACTCGTGAAAAGTATCTTCCACCGGAATAGGAATGGATTTGTCCTCTTCATCTGCCGAATAATTATTGGCACTTAGCTTATAGCTTGCGGTATCGTCTTCCAGATATTCTTCCAGATACTCGCTGAGTTCTATGTCCTCTTCGCGGGTATCTTCCGGTTCTGCTTCCTCTTCATTTTCGCTATCCTCTTCTTTCTCTTTACTGTCGCCAAATCCGAGTTCATCAGAATTTTCTTCATTTTCCTGCCCTTCATCAAGCGCGGGGTTAGCTTCCAACTCCTCCTTGATACGCTGCTCCAAAGCTGCTGTCGGTACTTGCAACAATTTCATTAATTGAATTTGCTGCGGCGACAGCTTTTGCTGCATCCGTTGCCCTAAATGTTGCTGAATTTTTCCACTCATCTTTAACTCGTAACACAGACATTCTTGTCTGTTTGTCCATGCAGCACAGACAGGGATGTCCGTGTTACGTGGGTATTTTTTAATCTGTTTGTGAATCGTTCCAATAGACGCTCTTTAACCGCTACTGTCACCACAATTTATGAAAAAAACGCGACTTTATCAAAAATCGTACCGTTTTTATTGTTTTTTTAATAAAGAAATGACACTAATAGAGCAATCCGAGTAGCCAAATCGGAATTTTATTAGCCGTTTTAAAATCCCAATTATCGGCGATGATGTAAGCATTATCTATTTTTGCTGCGTTCTTTACCTTGCTTCAATTTTCCGCATCCATTTTGATGAATTGATTCATCATTTTTTCATTAAAAATGATGTTTACATCTAACAAAAAAACTTATTTTACCCCAAAAAAAGCCACTCAAACCCATTTTTTCCTCAATTCGCCGTACTTTTGAGTCATCGTGCTGATGTACTGATGTGTTGGTGTACTGATGTGTTTTTTAGCACAACAATACATCAGCACATCAGTACGTCAACACATCAGCACACAATAAAATGAAAGCAAAAAAATCATACGGTCAGCACTTTCTGAAAGAAGAAAGCACCGCAAGGCGCATTGCGGAGAGCCTTGTGCATGTGGACGCCTACGATGAAGTTCTTGAAATCGGACCGGGTAAAGGGATGTTGACTCAATTTCTGATAGATCGACCTTACCAACTCAAAGCAGTAGAGGCAGACCCCGATATGGTAGCCTATCTTGCAGATGAATTTCCGCAATTGGAAGGACATGTAATATTTCAAGACGTAATGAAACTTGACCCTACGCAGCATTTTGAAGGACAATTCGCGGTTATCGGCAACTTTCCGTATAATATTTCCTCTCAAATACTTTTCAAAATCGTCAAGTACCGACTGCAAATACCCGAAATGGTCGGCATGTTTCAAAAGGAAGTCGCAAAGCGCGTAGCGTCGCCACCCGGCTCAAAAGAATATGGCGTTATTAGCGTACTGATACAGGCGTATTACGAGGTCGAATATTTATTTAGTCTGCCACCGGGCGCGTTTAATCCGCCGCCTAAAGTCAAGTCGGGCGTGATACGACTCACGCGTCGCGAAAACCAAGATTTAGGCTGCGATGAATCTCTCTTTCGCAGCGTAGTCAAGATAACTTTCGGACAACGCCGCAAAATGCTCCGCAAAACCCTCAAAGCATTTACCAAACATGAACGGCTGCAAGAAGACCCTTTTTTCCAACGCCGCCCGGAAACATTGAGCGTCGAAGATTTTATAGACATTACAAAGTGGCTGGAAGAAATGCGTGATTTGTGATTTGTGTACTCGTTAGATTCGTTTACTCGTTACTCGTTATTCGTTTTATTTTTTACAAAATAAATTTCAGACAAATAATAAGTACACGAATAACGAATCCAACGAATAACGAGTACACGAATAACGAAATCCAACGAATAACGAATACACGAATCCAACGAATAACGAACTATGAAGTATTGGTTAAATATTATCTTTATAATTATCTCGTTAACAGCTTGCAAACTTGATAGTAAGACAATAGCAACTGATATATCTACTGATGAGTTGGCTACTTCATTATGGTCAGTCGAGCAAACGAAAAATTACTTGGATACGGCTGTGAATTATGTTATTTTTGAAATTTCTAAAAAAGAAAAATATCAGAAAAAACACCTGCCCAGTGCCTATAATTTGTGGCGTCCTGATTACGAAAATAAATCGGATTATGCGTATAGTGGCATGATGGCATCGCCTGTACAGATGGAGGCACTGCTCTCAAAGTATGGGGTAAAACAAAACACACAACTCATCATTTATGATACAAAAGGCAGTGTAAATGCTGCCCGATTTTGGTGGATTTTGAAAGAATACGGACACGAAAAGACGGTCATTATGGACGGCGGAATAACTGCCTGGCAACAAGCAGGTTTTCAATTGGACGATACAGAATATAGACTTCCCCAAGCAAGCAATTATCAATTTGCAAAACCCTTGACAGAAACCAAATTGGCGACTATTGATAAGGTGAAAAATGCTGTTTTTGATGAAAATGTTGTTGTATTAGACACCCGCGAACCCGAAGAGTACGCAGGACAACCGTACATCAACAAAAACAAAATTCATCAATTCAAAAAAGGAGCATTTACCAACGGTTGTATTCCCAAAGCAGTACATCTTAATTGGTCGGATGCAGTACATTTAAATGGAGACCATTGCATCAAATCCATCAAAGATCTAAAACATAATTTTGAGCAAATCGGCATTACGCCCGATAAAACAATTATCGCTTACTGTCAGTCGGGCGTACGCTCGGCGCATACGACTTTCGTATTGAGTGAAATATTGGCTTATCCGAATGTATATAATTATGATGGCTCATGGATTGAGTGGTCGTATAAACACATTGAAGAAGGAGCAGTTGCTATTGAGCAAAAAATCTCAACAGCCGAAGCGGATAGGATATTCGTCGAGCTTAAAGATGAATTATTAAGTGTCGGTAAATAATAGGGTGAACGCAAGAAAGTTTCCGTAATGTGTTTTAAAAATCATAGGACAAACCCCGTCATTCTTCGGGACAAGCGCGGAGTCGGCTGACATTTTGCAAATCTATCAATACCCCACATCTTTCCGGTGACGCGAGTTGGCTGACATTTTGCAAATGGCAGACAACAACATTTGGCTATCCGTCTAAGTTTGCCTAAGCGAATACTCGTCAGACGAATCCCTTTATTCAGTGCGAATATTTTATGAGACAAATCACTACATTTCACAAAAACCTTCGTCAGACGAGTAATATCTTGCAAGCAAGCTTAGACGG